>NZ_JBEXTZ010000045.1:0-63794 GCF_040614195.1 Amycolatopsis sp. NPDC006125 | reverse complement strand
GTGTTTCAGTCGCCGAGCAGGGTTGTCAAGGCGGGAAAGCGTGCCTTGACAACCCTGGTCGGCGACTAAAGATCGGCTGTGGATCGGGGGCGGGGGAGGTCTGGTTGGGGTAGTCGCTTGCTTTTCGTTGCCGGCTGGCGGTTGTGGTGTGGTCTGGGCGTAGTTGCCGGGTGGCGGTTGTGGTGAGGGTTGCTGCTACTTGGCGATCGTTCGCCAAGCTTCGCTTCGTTTTCCGGCCTCATATACCGAATCCAGGCGCTTCGCGGTCACTCCGCCCAGGCCGTTCGCCAGGCTGGCCGCCAGCACGTCCGCCCCGCCGCCGTCATAGGAATCCGGCGTTCGCCAGTACTCTCCGGCCAGTTTCAGCTTCCGCAGCCTCGCCCGGCGCTTCCGGTACGGCTGGTCCAGCAGCGACTTCCCATCCACGTGCAGCACGTCGAACGGCAGGAACAGCACCGGGGAGCGCTCGGCCAGTCGTTTCACCGATCGGGGCTCCGCCGTCACCCTCGTCTTGAGCGCCTTCCGGCTTGGCCTGCCCTCCTCCAGCACGATCAGCTCCCCGTCCAGCAGGACCTCCGTCGCCCCCAGCGACTCGCCCAGCGTGCGCAACTCCGGGAACAACACGGTGACGTCCTCGCCCGTCCGGTCACGCACCGTGATCCTGCCGCCCTCCACCCGGACCTGCACCCGCTCCCCCTGCCAGCGGAACTCGTACGCCCAGCCGTCCCCGTCCAGTGGCAGCGAACCCGGTCGCGGCTGCATCGGCTTCACGAACTCCGGCAGCTCCTCGCCGCTACCCCTGTCGATCCGGCGCACCAGCCAGTCCCGGGAATCCGCCTTGTGGCTGTTCACGAACAGAAACCGGCCCCGCACCCGGGAACCGTGCATGTCGACCTCGACCTTGTGGTCGTTCCAGTGCAGCACCTCGTACGTGCCACGGTCCCAGATCAACATCTTCCCGCCGCCGTACTCGCCCTTCGGGATCTCGCCCTCGAAAGTCGCGTACTCCAACGGGTGGTCCTCGGTGTGCACCGCCAGCCGGGGCGGTCCGGGGCGCTGCGGCAGCCCCTTCGGCACCGCCCACGAAACCAGCACCCCGTCACGCTCGAAACGCACGTCCCAGTGCAGCCGGCGGGCGTGGTGCTCCTGGATCACGAACACGTCGTCGTCACCCTTCGGCACCACCCGGTCGGGCATCGGTTCCGGCGTCCGCTGCGGATCGCGTTTCCGCCGGTACTCGCTGAGATCGGGCACGTCGCGAGGTTACCCCCGTCACCCGCCGGTGTTTACCGATTCCCGACAACGGGGATCAACTCGTGGTGAGCGAAACCAACATCTTCGTGCTGGGACTCGACGACGCGAACCTGCGTACCCTGCGACGCGTGCCGGGGGCGGAGAACTACCGCTACCACCAGCTCCTCACGCAGGCGGACGTGCAGGAGGGCGAGATCCCCATCGCCGACCTGATCGACAGAGCCGTGACCGAACTCGAGGCCTTCGACGGCGAAATCGGCGCCGTGGTGGGCTACTGGGACTTCCCGGTGACCACGATGGTCCCGATCCTCGGCCGCCGCTTCGGCCTGCCCACCCCGAACCTCGAAGGCGTGCTCAAGTGCGAGCACAAGTACTGGAGCCGCCTCGAACAGCAGAAGGCTACCGACGCGATCCCGAAGTTCGCGCTGGTCGACCTCGACGGCGACCCCAAGCCGCCGGAGGGCCTGTCGTTCCCGATGTGGCTCAAGCCGGTCAAGTCGTTCTCCTCCGAACTGGCCTTCCACGTCAAGGACGAGGACGACTTCACCGAGGCCGTCGAGGAGATCCGCGCCGGCATCGGGCGCGTCGGCAAACCCTTCCAGTACATCCTGGACCAGGTGACCGGCGTCGACATCCCGCCGGAGATCGCCGACGCCGGAGCGCTCGCCGCGCTCGCCGAAGAGGAGATGACCGGGCAGCAGGCCGCCACCGAGGGCTACGTCCACGACGGCGAGGTCGTCGTCTACGGCGCGCTGGACTCGCTGAACTACCCGGACAGCTCGTCGTTCCTGCGCCACCAGTACCCCTCGCAGCTGCCCGAGCCGATCGTGGAGAAGATGCTCGACGTCTCCAAGAAGGTCATCGAGCAGATCGGCCTGAACAACTCGACGTTCTCCATCGAGTTCTTCTGCCAGCCCGAAACCGGCGACGTGAAACTGCTGGAGATCAACCCGCGGCACTCGCAGTC
Organism: Amycolatopsis sp. NPDC006125; assembly: GCF_040614195.1. NCBI lineage: Bacteria > Bacillati > Actinomycetota > Actinomycetes > Pseudonocardiales > Pseudonocardiaceae > Amycolatopsis > Amycolatopsis sp. NPDC006125. The sequence continues at coordinate 61,573 of NZ_JBEXTZ010000045.1, read as the reverse complement.
GCACGCGGAGATCTTCGAAGACGTCGACGGCGTGCCCGACCACTACAACATGATCGAGCTCGGCCTCGGCCGCCGCCCGAACATGCCGCACGACAAGGGCAAGTACAAGATCGCGGCCAAGTGGTACCACCGCCGCTTCGAAGACGGCGTCGTCAAGCGGATCCCTACCGAGGAGGAGATCCAGCAGCTGCAGCGGGACATCCCGGGCGTCGAGGTCGACATCGTGCCTGCTGAGGGCCAGCGCCTGTCCGAAATGGACGCCCAGGACAGCTACAGCTTCGAACTCGCCTTCGTCTACGTCGGCGCGGACAGCGAAGCCGAGCTGAAGGACAAGTACCAGCGCACCATCGACTCGCTGAAGTTCGAGTTCGAGGAGGTTTGATCGGATATGCGGGAGGTCCGCTCCCTGCCGTACGAGATCACTCAGGAAGAGCACGTCTGGATACCGGTGTCGGACGGCACGAGACTGGCCGCGAAGATCTGGCGGCCGGTGTCGGCCGACGACGAACCGGTCCCCGGGATCCTCGAGTACATCCCGTACCGCAAGCGGGACCTGACCGCCGTCCGGGACTCCGTCCACCACCCGTACCTCGCCGGCCACGGCTACGCCTGCGTGCGCGTGGACCTGCGGGGCACGGGTGAGTCGGAGGGCGTCCTGGCCGACGAGTACCTCGAACAGGAGCAACAGGACGCCGAGGACGTGCTGGCCTGGATCGCCGATCAGCCGTGGTGCGACGGCCGCACCGGCATGATGGGCATCTCCTGGGGCGGCTTCGCCGCGCTCCAGGTGGCCGCGCGGAAACCGCCCAGCCTGCGTGCCATCGTCATCTCGTCGTTCACCGACGACCGCTACTCCGACGACTTCCACTACATGGGCGGCTGCATGCTGTCGGACAACCTCGGCGAGGCCGGGACGATGTTCGCCTACAGCACCCTGCCGCCCGACCCGGCACTGGTCGGCGAGCGCTGGCGCGACATGTGGCTGGAACGCGCGGAGGGCGTCGGCCCGTGGGTGGACACCTGGCTGGAACACCAGCGCCGCGACGAGTACTGGTGCCACGCCTCGGTGTGCGAGAACTACAGCGACGTGCAGGTGCCGGTGCTCGCCTCCAGCGGATGGGCCGACGGCTACTCCAACGCCGTGACCCGCCTGCTGGCCAACCTGTCCGTGCCGCGCAAGGGCTTGATCGGGCCGTGGTCGCACAAGTACCCGCACCTCGGCCAGCCCGGCCCCGCCATCGGGTACCTGCAGGAGGTCGTGAAGTGGTGGGACCACTGGCTCAAGGACCGCGACAACGGCGCTATGGACGGGCCGATGCTGCTGACCTGGATGCAGGACAGCGTGCCGCCGTCGACGTCCTACGAGGAGCGCCCCGGCCGCTGGGTCGGTGAGCCGCAGTGGCCCTCGCCGCACATCGACTGGCGCACCTACCCGCTGGCGCAGCACCGCATCGCGCGCCCGGACGAGGAGGTGCCGGAGAGTGCGCTGCACGTCGAGTCGCCGCTGTCGGTGGGGCAGTTCGCCGGCAAGTGGGCCTCCTACAACGCCCCGCCGGACCTGCCCTACGACCAGCGCGAGGAGGACGGCGGCTCGCTGGTGTTCGACGGCGACGAGCTGACCGAGACGTGCGAGGTGCTCGGCGCGCCGAAGGTGCGGCTGGAACTGTCGGTGGACAAACCGGTCGCGATGGTCGCGGCGCGGCTGTCCGACGTGCACCCCGACGGGCGGGCCACCCGCATCACCTACGGCCTGCTGAACCTGACCCACCGCGACAGCAACCACGAGCCGCGGCCGCTGGAGCCGGGCAAGCGCTACCAGGTGGAGCTGGAACTCAACGGTGTCGCGCAGGCATTCCCGCCCGGCCACCGCATCCGGCTCGCACTGTCCACTTCGTACTGGCCGCTGGCGTGGCCGGCCCCGGAACCGGCGCGGCTCACCGTCCACACGCCGGGCAGCTCCCTGACGTTGCCGGTTCGGCCGATCCGCGAGTCGGACGAGGTGACCGGGGCGGTGTTCGGTGAGCCCGAGGGATCGCCGCCGATGACCACGACCGTGCTGCAGCCGGGCGAGCAGCGCTGGACGGTGTCCCGTGACCTGGTGGAATACCGCTCGGCGCTGGAGATCGTGAAGGACTCGGGCACGGTGCGCCTGGACGACCACGACCTGGAGATCTCCCGGCGCGCCTACGAGCGCTACAGCTCGGTGGCCGACGACTTCGCCTCGGTGCGCGGGGAGACGAAGTGGAGCATGACGTTCGCGCGCGGCGACTGGGAAGCACGCACCGAGACGCACACCGTGTTGTCGTGCACGCCGGAGGAGTTCGTGCTGCACGCCACGCTGGACGGCTACGAGGGCGCGAACCGGGTGTTCTCCCGCAACTGGCACCGCAGGTTCCCCCGCGACCTGGTCTAGTTTCGCGCCGGAGGAGCAAGGGTAACCGGAACCGGTGATCGGGAAGACGAGCCTGCACGCCAAACTGCTGATCGCCGAGATGCTCCTGACCGGGCGCAAACGCACGTTCACCGACGTGGACGCGCTGCACAAGAGCATGGGGCCGCGGCAGCAGCGGGAAAACGCGCTGCCGCCCCCCGCGGTGCGCAAGCAGGTCGACGTCGACCGGGCCGAGGTGCACGGTCACCCGGTGTACACGTTGCGCCCGCGGGCGAACGCCACCAGCCGGCACGTCCTGTACTTCCACGGCGGCGCGTACGTGCACCAGATCCAGGGTGACCACTGGAAGTTCTTCGCCCGGCTGATCGCCAGGACCGGCTGCGCGGTCACCGCGCCGCTGTACCCGCTGGCGCCGGGCAGCCACTACGACGACACGCTGTCGATGATCCACGCCACCTACAAGGAGGTGCTGGGCGACGTCGACCCGCGCGACCAGGTCCTGATGGGCGACTCGGCGGGCGGTGGCCTGTCGCTGGTGCTGGCGCGGGCGCTGCGCGACGAGGGCAGGCCGCAGCCCAAGGAGGTGGTGATGCTGTCGCCGTGGCTGGACATCACGATGACCGACCCTGCGCTGCCCGAGTACGACCGGCACGACCCGTACCTGGGCGTCACCGGCCTGCGGGAGGCCGGGCGGCTGTACGCCGGTGGCCTGGACCCGGCGAACGAGCTGGTCAGCCCCATCAACGGGGATCTGCGCGGGCTGGGCGCGCTGAGCTGCTTCATCGGCACGCGCGACGTGCTGCTGGCCGACGCGCGCAACCTCTACGACAAGGCGAAGGAACAGGGTGTGCCGCTGGAGTACTGGGAGTACGGCGGCATGTTCCACGCGTGGATGATCGCGAACATCCCGGAGGCGAAGCACGCGCTGGACCGGATCGCGGAGCTGGTGACCCGATGAACGGACTGCCCACTGCCTCGGTGGCGGAGACGGCGAAGGTGTTCGCCGGCGTGGTCGGACCCACGCTCGCGGGCGGGGTGATCAAGCGGCGGCCGCGGGTCATGACCCTGCTGGAGAAGATGCAGGCCGACGCCTCCGCGGTGCAGACGCTGCAGAAGCTGCGGGCCCGCCACGGTGACGGCCTGCTGCGGCTGGCGGTGCCCGGCCGATCGTTCGCGCTGGTGCTCTCCCCCGAGGACGTCGGCCGGGTGCTGGCGGAGTCGCCGGAGCCGTTCACCCCGGCGAACCTGGAGAAGAAGAAGGCGCTGTCGCAGTTCCAGCCGCACGGGGTGCTGATCTCCGAGGGGCCGGAACGCGACCGCCGCCGGGCGTGGACCGAGCGCGCGCTGGAGACGAGCCGCCCCATCCACCACCTGGCGCCGTCGGTGCAGGCCAAGGTCGCGGACGAGTTCGCGGCGCTGGGCCCGGGTCCGCTCGACTGGGACACGTTCGCGCCGGTGTGGTGGCGGATGGTGCGCCGGGTGGTGTTCGGCGACCACGCCCGCGACGACCAGACGACGACGGACCTGCTGGAGCGGTTGCGGTTGGCGGCGAACTGGTCGTACCTGCTGCCGCGGCGGCGCAGGCTGCGGGAGGAGTTCCTCGGCCGGGTGCGTGCGCTGCTCGCCCGTGCGCCGGAGGACAGCCTGGCCGGCGGGCTCGCGGCGGACGACGAGGTGGCCAGCCAGATCGGGCACTGGCTGTTCGCGTTCGACGCCGCCGGAATGGTCACCTTCCGCACCCTGGCGCTGCTGGCCACGCATCCCGCCCAGCGGCAGAAGGCGCGGCAGGACCTCGCGTCCGGCGCCGAGCTGGGTTACCTGCGCGCGTGCGTGCTGGACACGGTCCGTCTGTGGCCGACGACGCCGGCGATCCTGCGGGACACGACGAAGGAGCTGGACTGGCACGGCCACCGCGTGCCCGCGGGGACGGGTCTGCTGGTGTTCGCGCCGCTGTTCCACCGGGACGACTCCCGGTTGTCCTACGCGCACAGCTTCGTGCCGGAGATCTGGCTGGACGGGCGAGCGCAGGAGGAGCCGTCGCTGGTGCCGTTCAGCGCGGGGCCGGGTGAGTGCCCGGCGAAGAACCTGGTGCTGTTCACCAGCGCGACGGTCCTGGCCACGATGATCCGGGACCGCGACTACACAGTGGACTCCTCCCCCAAGCCCGGCCCCGGCCGCCCGCTGCCCGCGACGTTCGACAACTTTTCGTTGCGCCTGACCGGGCATCCGTGAGGTTAGGTTCCACCCGTACGGGTACCGCAGTCGCATGACTGCCGCAGAGAAACCCGATCTGATCGCGCTGATCATCTCCGATCACCGCCACATCGAACGCGTCTTCACCGAGCTGGAGGCGGGCGCGGGCACTCCCGAGCACCGCCGGGACCTGGCCGACCACGTCATCGCCGAGCTGGTGCGCCACTCGGTCGCCGAGGAGCAGTTCATGTACCCGGCGGCGCGGAAGTACCTGGAGAACGGCGACGAGCTGGCCGACCACGAGCTGGAGGAGCACGCGGAGGCCGAGGAGGTCATGAAGCAGCTGGAGGACGTGCCGGCGACCGACCCGCGGTTCGACGAGCTGATGCGCCAGTTGATGGACGACATCCGGCACCACATCGAGGACGAGGAGAAGGACCTGCTGCCGAAGCTGCAGTCCGCCTGCTCGCCGGACGAGCTGCGCGACCTGGGTGACAAGGTGGCGAAGGCGAAGAAGATGGCGCCGACCCGCCCGCACCCGGCCGCGCCGGACCGCCCGCCGATGAACCTGATCCTCGACCCCGGGGCCGGTTTCATCGACAAGATCCGCGACGGCCTGAGCAAGCGCAACACCTGACAGCCGAACGAAGAGGCCCCTCACCAACAGGCGAGGGGCCTTGCTTCTGAGCAAGCAACAGCCACCGAAGGCACCCAACGCCCACCAAGACCCTTAAACCCCTCCCTGCCCCTTCGTCCCCGCCATCCCTTGCGGTGCGGTGGGCGGGTCAAGGGTGGGGCGAAGCCCCATCGCGCAGCGACGCCGAAGGCGCCCTTGACGCGCCCACCGCACCGTAAGACGCTGAAAAACGAAGGGCCCGCCCAGCCAAAATCCCCGCCGATGCGAAGCGAGGCGACCCCCAGAGTCACATCACCGACGGCACAGCCTGCAAATCCTTCACCAACGCGGCGAACGCCTCGTCCCGATCCGGAGCCCGCAGCACCGACGACGGATGCACGGTAGGCAGCACCCGCTCCGGCTGCCCGGAGAACTCCTCCGGCGCCGGCAGCAACTCCCCACGATGGGTGGTGACCCGGAACGACGGGCCCATCAGCGATGAAGCCGCGGTCGCCCCCAGCAGGACCACCACCGAGGGCTGCACGGCCTCCAGTTCCGCGACCAGCCAGGGACGGCACGCCACGATCTCCCCGCGTGAGGGCTTCTTGTGGATCCGCTGCTTCCCCCGCTCGGCCCGCACGAACTTGAAGTGCTTGACCGCGTTGGTGACGTACACCTGCGACCGGTCGACCCCGGCCTCCTCCAGCGCCCGGTCCAGCAACCGGCCCGCCGGCCCGACGAACGGCTCCCCCGCGACGTCCTCGCGGTCCCCGGGCTGCTCGCCGAGCATCATGACCTTCGCCGGCGCGGGCCCGTCCCCGAACACGGTCTGGGTGGCGTCTCGGTACAGGTCGCATCCCTGACAGCCGAGCGCCGCCGAGCGGAGCCGGTCCAGCGATCGGCTGTCCGGCACGAACTCGGCGGCGGTCCGCTGCGTCTTGGTGGCCATCAGCTGCCGGGCCGGTCCACGTCACCACGCCACGCGCCGGTCTCCTGACCGCCGCGCTTCTCGATGAACGCCTTGAAGCGCTCCATGTCGCCGTGCACGCGGCGGTCCAGGATGCCGAGCTTGTCGGCGGCCTGCTCGACGAAGCCCTCGGGGTCGATGTCCATCTGCGCGGTCACCCGCGTCTTGTGGTCGTCGAGCCGGTGGAACGTGATGACGCCGGCGTGGCTCGGGCCGGAGTCGGACCGCCAGGCGACCCGCTCGTCGGGGTGCTGCTCGGTGATCGTCGCGTCGAACTCGCGCTTCGCGCCACCGATCTTGGTCACCCAGTGCGTGTGCGTGTCGTCGAGCTGGCGGATCTCCTCGACGCCCTCCATGAACTCAGGGAAGGACTCGAACTGGGTCCACTGGTTGTAGGCGGTGCGGACGTCGACGTTCACGTCAACGGACTCGGTGATCGTGCTCATTTCGGCATGTCTCCTTTCACCCGTGTCACGTTCCGGGTACCTCGAGACTCGCCGGTTACACGTCCTCCGCGGCCGACAAGCGCGCCAGAATCGTTTCAAGGTGGGCACGGGCCTGCGCGGGCGGCTGGCCGGACGCGTGCACGGCCTCCACGAGCCGGTCGGCCAGGTCGCGCAGCTTGACGTTGCTCTGCTGCGACACGCGGATGAGCAGCTCGAAGGCGCCCGCCGAGTCGTGCCCGTACGCGAGCATGATCATGCCCTTGGCCTGCTCGATCGTGGCGCGCGAGGCCATCGCCCGCTGCAGCCCGGCCGCCTCGCCCGCCAGCTCGGACAGCTGCTCGGCCTCGCGGATCCGGGCCGTGGTCAGGTCGACGTAGTACCCGTGCACGCCGACGACCTCGCCGTCCTCCTCCTCGACGTCGCCGACCACGACCACCGCGCGGGTGCTCTCGTCCGCGGCCAGGATGCGCTGCTGCGCGCTGAACGGCTGACCGGTGCGGCGGGCCTCGTCGAACACCTCGGCCAGCTGGCGCCGGTCGGTCGGATGGCCGTGCTTGGTGACCAGGTCCAGCCCCGGTTCGACCGAACCCGGCTGGTAGCCGTACATCAGGTGGATCTCCGAGGACCAGGTCCACTTCGCGGCGCGGATGTCCCAGTGGTACATCCCGACCTGATCGGCGCTCTGGCCTGCGGGCAGGTCGGACAAGGGGTCCGGCTTCCGGGGCGTGGACATGCGTGTACGGCTCCTGCAGTGGAGTTGATCGAACACGGGTGCCACGCTGCTGGACAATCCCAGGGAGCCAGATCATAGCCGGGTGATCATCCGGGGCTACGCTCCGCTGTCCGGAAATCCTCGCGTGCCGCGTTCGTCACGCCGAAGGCTGCAGGAGGATCTTGATCGCGCCGTCCTGCTTCTGCTGGAACATCCGGTAGGCACGCGGCGCGTCCTCCAGCGGCAGCTTGTGGGTGGCGAGGTCCTCGACGCCGAGCGGGTCGGCGTCGTCGCTCACCAGCGGCAGCACGTCGTCGATCCACCGCCGCACGTTCGCCTGGCCCATCCGCAGCTGGATCTGCTTGTCGAACAGGTCCATCATCGGCAGCGGGTCGAGCATGCCGCCGTAGACGCCGGACAGCGAGATCGTGCCGCCGCGGCGCACCGTGGCGATGGCCTGGTGCAGCACCGCGAGCCGGTCCACGCCGCCCTTCTCCATCAGCGGCGCGGCGATCTGGTCCGGCAGCAGCCCCACCATCTGGTGGGTGAGCTTGCCCAGCGGCGCGCCGTGGGCCTCCATGCCCACCGCGTCGATCACCGAGTCCGCGCCGCGGCCGCCGGTCATCTCCCGCACCACGCCCGGCACGTCCTTCACCGCCTTGGCGTCCACCGTGGTGAAGCCGTACCGCTCGGCCAGCGCCAGCCGCTCCGGCACCAGGTCGACGCCGATCACCTTGCCCGCGCCGCGGTGCGCGGCGATGCGGCAGCACATCTGCCCGATCGGGCCGAGCCCGAACACCACCACGCTGCCGCCGTCCGGGATCCCCGCGTATTCGACGGCCTGCCAGGCGGTGGGCACGACGTCGGAGAGGTAGACGAACCGCTCGTCGGAGGGGCCCTCGGGCACCTTGACCGGCCCGTAGTGGGCCTGCGGCACGCGCAGGTACTCGGCCTGGCCGCCGGGCACCTGCCCGTAGAGCTTGGTGTAGCCGAACAGCGCGGCGCCCTTGCCCTTCTCGGTCACCTGGGTGGTCTCGCACTGCGACTGCAGGCCCTGGTCGCACATGAAGCAGTGGCCGCAGGAGATGTTGAACGGCACCACGACGCGGTCGCCCGGCTTGATGTTCGTGACACCGGAGCCGACCTCCTCGACGATGCCCATCGGCTCGTGGCCGAGGATGTCGCCCTCCCCCATGAACGGCCCGAGCACCTCGTACAGGTGCAGGTCGGAGCCGCAGATGCCGGTCGAGGTGATGCGGACGATGGCGTCCGTGGGCTCCTCGATCCGCGGGTCCGGGACCTCGTCGACGCGGACGTCACGCTTGCCGTGCCAGGTAACAGCCTTCATGCCCGTTCGTGTGCCCGCACGACGGGCGGGAAAACATCTAGCCGCCGAGCCAGCCGTGGTCGTGGACGAGTTCGAGGACGACGCGGCGGACCCGCAGGACCTCCTCGGCGGTGAGCGTCGGGACGCCGGTGAGCAGCGCCTCCGTCAGCTCGCCGCGGAAGTCGCGGGTCACGTACGGGTCCTCGCCGTCGTCGTCGCCGGCCTGGCGCACCAGCCGGATGCCCGACGCCTTGAGCCCGCGCTCGCCGTCCTCGACCGTGAACTCCACGACCACGCCGGGGGCGATCAGGCGTTTGTCCACGTCGAGGTCGTTGACGTGCATGAAGACGTCCTCGCCACCCCCCTCCGGCGCCACGAAACCGTACCCGCGCATGTCGTCGAAGCGGACGACCTTGCCCCTTACCACCAGCCACCCTCCCGGCGAAGTATCGCGCCAAAGTACGCCCCTGGCCGCGCCTGCACAACGTGCAAGTGTCACGGAACGGAACTCCGGGTACCCGGACGGGTGGAGCCGGGTCCACTGTGGAGAGGTGACGGGATGAAACTGCTGTACAAACCGCTGAGCCTGGCCGTGAGCGCGCTCGGCGGGGTGCTCGCCGGGATGCTGTTCAAGCAGGCCTGGAAGGCGGCGACCGGCGAGGACGACGCGCCGGAGGCCACGTCGTCCGACTACTCCACCAAGGAGGTGCTCCTCGCGGCGGTGCTGCAGGGAGCGATCTTCGGCGGCGTCAAGGCGGCCGTCGACCGGGCCGGCGCCAAGGCGTACACCAAGGCCACCGGCAAGAAGCTGGACTAGCTCCGCACGGCTCTGCGGGCTGAGTCGCCGAACATGGCGAGTGCCCGCAGGGCCGTGCCGAGTTCCGCGATGTCCGACGGGTCGCTCAATGACCGGCCCAGCACGTCGGTGATCCGCTTCAACCGGTGCCGCACCGTGTTCGGGTGGCAGTAGACCCGCTCGGCGATCTGCTTGGTCGACCCGCCGCAGTCGAACCAGGCGCGCAGCGTCAGCAGCAGCACGTTGCTCTCCTCGCCGGGCAGCTCCAGGATCGGCCGCAGCACCTGGCCGGCCAGCTGCGCCGACGCCTCCGGGTCGCTCGCCACCAGCCCGGCCAGCGGCGACTCGTGGAACCGCGCCACGTCCTTCGTCCCCGCGGGCAGGCTGGACAACGCGACCCGCGCCAGGTGCAGGGCACGCGCGGTGTCGCCGAGGCCGGTGAACACCGGGCTCATCCCGACCCGGCCGCGCGGGTTCTCCCGCAGCAGCTCCAGCACCTGGTCCGGATCGCGCACCGACACGACCCCGATCTGCAGCTCCGGCGTGAGCCGCCACGCCGACGCGTGGTGCCGCTCCCGCAGCCGGACCTCGATCAGCGGCAGCGCTTCCTGACCAAGCCCGGGGGTTTCCGCGGCGACGACGACGAACGAGCCCTCCAGCGGCAGGTCGAGCATCCGCGCGATGTCCCACAGCGTGCCCTCGGTCGTGCTGCCGCCGGTGAACAGGGCCTCGACGAGCGCCAGCCTGCGGTTCTGCCTGGTGCGGCTGATCTCGGCGACCGTCGCACGGTAGGTCGAGGTGAGCTCCTCGATGTAGTCGTCCATCAGGTCCCAGATGGCGGTGGTCGCCGAGACCAGGGTCGCGACGTCCTGCGCGGGCGCGGTCAGCTCGACGAAGCACTGCCACACCTCGGTGAACCCGATGCGGAACGCGCGCAGCATCTCCGGCAACGGCGCCCCCGCCAGCGCGCGCTCGCGCCCGGTCGCCCGCGCCTTGGACAGGTCGGGCGCGCCGGGCTCGGCCAGTGCGCGGACGAGGAACTGCAAGTTGTCCCGGCACGAGGCGAACAGGTCGGCGTGCGAGACGAACCGCTCCTCGCGGTAGACGGCCATCTCCTCGACGATCTGCTCGTAGGTCGCCTTGGTCATCTCCGGCAACCGCGTCAGTGCCCGGCCGGCCAGACCGGCCACCGCGGGTTCGGCGCCCGTGTACCTCATGAGATGTCCGTCCTCCCCGTCGAGGGCTCGCGAGTGGACATCTAACACGAAAGTGTCCAACGTTGCGCATTGGCATGACAGAGCCCCGCAACCGCGGCGGGTTGCGGGGCTCTGGTGCCGCAAGTGCGGTTCACATCTGGCTGGCCGCGGACTTCACCGCCTCCCGGATGCGGGAGTAGGTGCCGCAGCGGCAGATGTTGCGGATCTCCTCGAAGTCGGAGTCGCTGATCTCCCGTCCCTCGGCGCGGGCCTGCTTGACCTTGGCGATGGCCGCCATGATCTGGCCGGGCTGGCAGTAGCCGCACTGCGCGACGTCCCGGTCGATCCAGGCCTGCTGCATCGGGTGCAGCTCACCGGTGGCCGGGTCGGCCAGGCCTTCGATCGTGGTGATCTCGTCGTCCGGGCCGATCGCCGACACCGGCACCGAGCACGGGTTGAACGCCTTGCCGTTGATGTGACTCGTGCACGCCTTGCACACGTTGATGCCGCAGCCGTACTTCGGACCGGTGATGCCGAGCAGGTCGCGCAGCACCCAGAGCAACCGGACCTTGTCGTCGGCGTCGACCGTGACCCGCGTGCCGTTGACCAGGAATGTGTGTTGGGACAACGAAGGCTCCTCAGAACGTGTAGGCCAGGCCGTCGACCGGCGATTCGGGCACCGGCGGCACCTTCGGCTTCGGCTCGAAGCTCAGCGTGCCGTGGTTGATCGGGAAGCGGGTCGGCATCTTCCCCACCGCGCGGCCGTAGGCGCAGGCGGCCGCGGCGAACGAGCTGGCGACGGCGAGCTCCCCGGCGCCACCGGGCTCGCCGGTGGTCGCGGGCATGACCACGACCTCCATCTCCGGCGGCGTGTTCCACTGCCGGGTGTAGAAGTAGTTGTCCCAGCTCGCTTCCAGCGGCAGGCCGTTGTCGATGTGCAGGCTGGAGGTGAGCGCCATCGCGATGCCGTCGTTGACGCAGCCGATGGTCTGCGCCTCCAGGCCCTTCGGGTTGATCGGCAGTCCGGCGTCCACGACCGCGACGGCCTTGGTGACGCGCGGGCCGGCGACCCCGTTGCGGATCTTGCGGTTGACCGTCTCCGGGCGGCAGTCGATCTCCATCAGGACCGCGCTGACGCTCTTGTACTCGTAGTGCAGCGCGATGCCCTGCGCGGTGCCTGCGGGCATCTTGCGGCCCCAGTTGCCGACCTCGGCGGCCTTGTCGAGGACCTTGCGGATGCGGTCGTCCTTGAGGAAGTTCCGCCGGAACGTCAGCGGGTCCTGCCCCATCTTCGCGGCCAGCTGGTCGACGATCAGCTCGCGCGCGCAGACCACGTTGGGCGAGTAGACGTTGCGCATGCTGGAGGTGTGGAACTTCAGCGGCACCTCGTTGAGCAGTTGCGTGGCGGCGCCGAAGTTGTACGGCATCTGCGTGGACAGCATGAACACCGTCTGGGAGAACCCGATGTCGCCGACCGGGAGCTTCGCGGCGACGGCGGTGAGGATCTCGCCGAGGCCGTGGCCGAAGTCGGTGGTGACGCTGGTGTGCCGCTGCTCGTAGCTGACGACGTTGCCGAGCGCGTGGTTGACCCGGACGCGGGAGATGCACATCGGGTGCGTGCGGCCGTGGCGGGCGTCGTCGGCGCGGTGCCACATGAGCTTGACCGGCTTGCCCATCTTCTTCGAGATCTCCGCCGCTTCGAGCGCGGCATCGCCGAACAGCTTGCGGCCGAAGGAACCGCCGCCGGTGACGACGTGCACCTTGACCGCCGGGATCGGCAGGCCGAGCTTGAGCGCGATCTGCTCCTGCGTGGTGATCGGCGACTTGAGACCCGACCAGATCTCGGCGCGGTCGGCGCGCACGTCGGCGATGGCGCAGTTGGTCTCCAACGCGCTGTTGCTGGCGAAGGCGAACACGAACTCGGCGTCGATCGACTGGGTAAGCACCGGCGGCACGGTCATCGGCAGCGCCGCGGCACGCAGCTTCCGCTCGACCGAGGCGTCGGTCTCACCGTCCACTGTGCCCGGTCCCCAGTCCACCTTCAGCGCCCGGATCGCGTCGATGCACTGGCCGAAGGTCTCGGCCCGCACGGCGACACCGGTGGAGACGGTGGCGACGTCGGTGACGCCCGGCATCGCCTTCACCTCCGCCAGATTGCGGACGGCCTTGACCGTGCCGTTGATCGTCGGCGGGCGGCAGACCATCGTCGGCTTGGCGTTCGGGACCTGGAGGTCCATCGTGAACTGCTTGCGCCCGGTGACCGCCTCGAGCGCGTCGATGCGGCCGGTGGGCTTGCCGATGATGCGGAACTCGGAGGTCTTCTTCAGCGTCGCGCTGGTCTCCGCGGTGCGGGCGCTGGCGGCGGCCTCGGCGAGCGAGCCGTAGGTCGCGGTGCGGCCGGTGGCGCTGCGGATGACGCCGTCGCGGGTGGTGAGCGTGGCGGCGTCGACCTTCCACTGCTCGGCGGCGGTGGCCAGCAGGCGGGCGCGCGCGATGGCGGCCGCGGTGCGGACCGGGGTGTAGAGCGAGCGCACCGAGTTGGAGCCGCCGGTGAGCTGGTTGAAGACCAGCTCGGGGCGGGCGTCGGCGAGGTTGACCCCCACCTTGCTCAGCGGCAGGTCCATCTCCTCGGCGATGAGCATCGCGATGGTGGTGGTGATGCCCTGGCCGACCTCGGCGCGCGGCACCGCGAAGGAGACCGTGCCGTCGCGGTTGAGCTGGATCGCGATGAGGTTGGAGGTCGGCATCGCGGCGAGCGTCAGCGCGTCGCCGAGGTCCAGGATGTCGGCGGCGCCGGGGAGGGTGGGGATCGCGGCTTCGGCCGGGGCCGGGGACGCCAGATCACCACCGAGCTTCGCCGCCACCGCGAGGGTGGGCGCCGCGAGGAGGTAGCCGAGGAACCGGCGCCGTTCCAGGGACGGAGCACCGTCCCCGGGCGCGGGCGATCGCCGTTGATGCGCCATCGAGAGTGTCCTTCCGAGATCCACGTTGATCGCGGTCACGATAGGAATCGGGTTCGGCGGTGGTCAACGATCCGTAGCCGTGCCGGGGCATCTCTGTGACGGGGTGACAGTCTCGTGCCACACAACTGTGACGCGGACACAGCCGAACGTCGTATCTGGTTGGGCCGGACGGCGCACTGATCGCGACAGTCGATCAATCGGGGCGGCTGGCAGGTTGATGCCGCGGCCGCCCCGGGACCGGTTCCCGCCCCGACAATGACGATCATGGTCCAGCCCCACACGAAGGCCGCCGACCCACTGGCCGCGGCGCTCGGCAACGCCTCGCTGCTCGGCGCCGGCTACCTGCTGCTCGGCCGGCGACGGCTCGCGGTCCTCACCGGCCTGGTCACGATCGCGCTGGTCGCGGTGCTCGCCCTGGCGGTGCGGACGCTGTGGTTCGAGATCGTCGTGCTCGTCTGGTGGGCGGCTCTGGCCGCGCACGGCTGGCACCTGGCCCGGCGCACCGAGCGCCCGGCGCGCGCCGGCAGGCAACGGCTGACCGGTCTCGCCGTCGCGCTCCCGGTGCTGCTGGCCGTCGGGCTGCTGCGCTTCGACGCCGCCCGCATCGAGGGTGACGCCATCGAAGCCCACGGCCGCGGCGATTGCTCAGGGGCGCTGGCCGCGCTGGACGGACTGTGGGCGGGGCACGCGGTGGCCGACGCGCCGCTGACCGCGCGCACCGGCGACACCGTCCGCGCCTGCCGTCTGCTGCTGGCGGCCGAAGCGCAGCTCGGCAAGGCCCTCGGCGGCGACCCCGCGAACCTGGAGCGCGCGTTCGCGACACTGGCCGACGTGCGCGCGATCCCCGGCCAGGACCAGCGGATCCGGGAGGTGCTGGACCGCTTCACCGGCCGGCTGCCCGTCCCCGACCCGTGCGGCACCGCCGCGATCACCGACTGGCTCCGGCAGGGCGCGCGCGGCCCGGTGCTGGACCACGCCGCCCGTGTGGTGGCACGGGTCGCGCCCGCCGCGCTCGCCGGGTGCGCGGACCGGCTGATGGCGGCGGACGACTGGCCCCGCGCCCGCGACCGGTACCAGCAGATCCTCGACCAGTACCCCGGCCACGAACTCACCGCGCGCGCCGGCGACGGCGCGACCAGGGCGACCCAGGCGATCGAGCTGGCGAACGTGCGTGACCTGCTGGAAGTCTCCTACCCGGGCGCGGAACCGGAGTACTGCGACCACCCGGCGCCCTACAGCGGCGCGGCGCCCTACGGGGACGGGCCGAACCGGGCGCTGGTCTTCGGCGACGACGAGCACCTCGGCCGGTTCCCGGCGGAGTGGCGGGCGGGCGGCCCGGCCGACGCGGTGGCGGTGATCTGCGCGGGCACCACGGACTACGGCGCCGAAGTCCGGTCGTGTCCCTACGAGTCGGGCCTGAGCCTGTACGGCTACCAGGACGTGTCCTTCCGGAAGATCGCGATCCCGGTACGCGTGTACGAGGTGAAGACGGGGCGGCTGGTCACCGACACCCGCGTGGAGATCGGCGGCGCGTCCTGCCCGCCGGTACTGCACTACACCACCTACGTCGACCTGGCCGTGGACATCCCGCCGAGCCAGGTGTACGTGACGCCGTCGGACGCCGACGTGCGCGCGGCGTTCCAGCCGCTGATCGACCCGTGAGGGCGGGCAGCCCCCGCCCTCACGGGTGCTCGATCAGTCCGCCGAGTGCATGATCACGCCACGGATGTTCTTGCCGTCGCGCAGGTCCTGGTAGCCCTCGTTGACCTCATCGAGCGAGTACCGCTTGGTCACCAGCTCGTCGAGCTTCACGTGCCCGGCCTGGTAGAGGCGCAGCAGGCGGACGATGTCGTACTGCGGGTTGGCCGAGCCGAACAGCGTGCCCTTGACCGTCTTCTCGAACAGGGTCATCACACCGCCGGACAGGTGCACCGTCAGCTTCTCCGGGTTGGCCAGGCCGGTGATGACGACCGTGCCGCCCTTGCCGATCACGTTGAACGCGTCGGTCACGACCTGCTCGTCCACCGTGCCGACGGTGATCAGCGCCTGGTCGGCCATCTGGCCCCAGGTCAGCTCCGCCACCTTCGCCGCGGCCTCGTCCGCCGAGGCGAACGCGTGCGTGGCGCCCAGTTCCAGCGCCTTCTCGCGCTTGAACGCGACCGGGTCGACCGCGATCACGTTCGCCGCACCCGCGTGCGCCGCGCCCTGGACCGCGTTGATGCCGATCCCGCCGATGCCGTAAACGACGCACGTGTCGCCCGCGCGCACGCCGCCGGCGTAGTTGGCCGTCGCCCACCCGGTCGGCACACCGCAGCCCACCAGCACCGCGGTCTCCAGCGGCAGCCAGTCGTCCACCTTGACCACGGAGTGCTGGGAGATCGTGGCGCGCTCGGAGAACGTGCCGAGCATGCACATGGCGCCGTAGTCGGTGCCGCCGCGGTGGAAGCGGAAGCTGCCGTCGGGCATGTGCCCGTCCAGGATCGTGGCGCCCATGTCGCACAGGTTCGACCGGCCGGTGGCGCAGTAGCGGCACGTGCCGCAGTTCGGGATGAACGAGCAGACCACGTGGTCACCGGGCTTGACCTTGGTGACGCCCGGCCCGACGTCTTCGATGATGCCCGCGCCCTCGTGCCCGCCCACGATCGGGAACCGCGGCACGAGGTCGTTGTCGATCAGGTGCAGGTCCGAGTGGCACAGCCCGGCGGCCGTGTACTTGATCAGGACCTCACCGTCGCGGGGACCGTCGAGCTCGAGTTCCTCGATCTCGAACGGCTTGCCCGCGGAGTGCAGGACAGCGGCCTTGGTCTTCACACCGATCACCTCTTTGTGACAGGGGTCTCATGCACGGACTGCTACATGATGCCATCTTTGGCCACCGCCGCGGCAGCTTCAAGTAGAGCGTCCGCCCATCGACGGAGGGTGGCGCGCCCCGCTTCCGCGGTCGCCCCCACGGGGTCACCCAGCACCCCGTTCGGGCTCACCCCGCGCACACCTTCGTCACGCAACCGGCCGATCAGCTCGGGCAACGGCCGCGTCGCGCCGGCCTCGAACCGGTCCACCCGCACGGCTTCCGGCCGCAGCGCGAGCATCACCGAGGTCTCCAGCCGTCCGGCGTGCGTGTCGTCGGCCGGACCGTCCGGGCACCAGGCGCGCACGTTCCGGCCCTCGTGACGCAGTTTCGCGACCGCCCGGCGCAGCGGGGCCGCGTTGCCGCCGTGCGCGCACACCAGCAGCACCCCGGCGAACGCGTCGGCGGAGCGCACCAGCTCGACCACGAGGAGTTCCGTGACTTCCTGACCGATCGACAGCGTGCCGGGAAAACCGGCGTGCTCCCCGCTGGAGCCATAGGGCAGCGGGGGCGCGACGACCACCTCCGGACGAGCCTCGGCGAGGCGGCGGCACAACTCGACGGCGATTTCGGTGTCCACCGTGTACGGCAGGTGCGGACCGTGCTGCTCGGTGGCGCCCAGCGGCACGGCCAGCAGGCGGCGCTCGCCGAGTTCGGGCCAGGCGAGGTCGGCGAGGTTCATGACCTTTTCCGGATCGAGGCAGTGCCGCGCAGCGGCTCCGTTGAGGGTGGTGGTGGGCGACGGGTGGGCCAACTTGAGAGGTCGGGGATCAGCGGCCCCGGTTCCTCCTCGCGCAGGCAGCCACGCCAAACCCCGGTGCCGTAAGCGAAATCGTCCGCGGCACGGGCCAGCAGCCACCGCAGCGGGTCGATGTCCGGCCGGGTGCGGGCCCAGTCGGCGAGGTGCCGGGCATAGGCCAGCGCCAGCACGCGGCGGCCACGCCGGGACAGCGCCAGCACCGGGACCGCGGCCGGGCCCCACGCGCCGGTGAGCGCGTCGGCCAGGAACCGGCCCGCCGCGACGTGCCCGCGCAGCGCGATGCCGAGCGCCTCTTTCGCCGGGACGTCAAGGGGTTTCAGCTTGCGTGGCAACAGGGCCGCGGTGCCGAGCGCGATCGCCACACCGGTCTTCGGCCGTCCGGCGGCCACCGCGAGCCAGGCCAGCGCGGTCCAGCCGGACACCCGGACCGGCGCGAGCGCCTGCCGCCCGTGGCGTTTCGCGAGCGGCGCGGCGGAGGTGCCGTAGCTGTACCGCTGCTTCAGCCAGGCGCGCCACGTCGTGCGTGGTTCGTGCACCACTTCGGACTCCGGCTCGTACCGCACCGAGCCGCCGGCGTCGACGAGGCGCCAGATCAGGTCGACGTCCTCGCCGAACCGCAGGTCCTCGTCGAAGCCGTGGATCGCCTGCAGCGCCGAGGTTCGCACGACGAGCGCGGCGGTGGGCAGGTAGGTGATGCGGCCGCGCGGCCGCACCTGCGCCGGGGTGGTGCCCATGTCCAAAGAGGACCGCAGCCGTTCGTACCGGGAGAGCGTGCCGTCGCCGGGCGCGCTGCGCACCCGTGGCGCGACGGCCACCACGGCCGGGTCCTCGAACTGCGCCAGCAGCGGCCCGAGCCAGCCCGGTTCGGGGCGGGTGTCGGCGTCGAGGAAGGCGACCAGCTCGGTGGTCACCTTGCGCCAGCCGGTGTTGCGGGCGGCGGCCGGTCCGCGGGCGACGGGGTGCCGGTCGACGGCGTGCGGCACGGGCACCGCCGACCCATCGTCGACGACGAGCGTCTCGCGCACGTCGGTCAGGCGGGGCAGGAGTCCGGCGAGGCGGTCGGCGTGGTCGCGGACCGGGACCACGACGGTGACGTCCTGCGGGGTCAGCTTCGAGTCGGGGTGGGTGGGGTGGACCATCCCGGCGAGGGTGAGCTTTTCCGCCAGGCGGCGGTGGTGGGGCTTGTCGCCGACGGGTGTGCCGCTTGCCCACTGGGCGAACAGGCGCGCCCCGGTGGCGGACAGCTTGATGATCCGCAAGGGCGAGCCGCCGACGAGGACGCGCCCGCCGGCGACGGCCTTGGTGGAGGGGTCCAGGCGCAGCACAGTCATGCTGTGAAGCCTCCGTCCGCGTGGACGACGGTGCCGGTGACGGCGCTCGCGTCCGGGCCGCACAGCCAGCAGACCGCGGCCGCCACCTCCTCGGGTTCGAGCAGGCGCTCGGTGAGCTGGTGCTGGGCGAACTCCTCGACGTCGTCCAGGTCGTAGAGCTCCGCGGTGGCCTGCAGCATCGGGGTGCGGGTGGAGCCGGGTGAGACGGCCGTCGCGGTGACGCCGGTGCCGCGCAGGTCCGTCGCGAGGCCGCGGATCAGCCCCACGACGGCGTGCTTGGCGGCGTTGTAGCCGGCCAGCCGCCAGAGGCCGGTGTGGGCGGCGGCCGAGGCGAGGGCGACGAACCGCCCGGTGCGCGGCTGCGGGCGGCGCAGCAGGGCGGGCACCGCGGCGCGAGCGAGGTGGAAGACGCCGTCCACGCCGGCGCCGAACAACGATTCCCACTCGGAATCGGTGGTCTTCCAGAGCGGCCGCCCGCCCGCCATGACCGCCGCTGCGGCGACAGCGGCGTCCAGCCCACCGAACTCGCGCTCGGCGATGGCGACGGCCTCGTCGAGGGCCTGCTGGTCCCGCACGTCGGCCACGAAGTCGAGCACCTGGCCCGGCCACTTCGCGGCGACCTCGGCGAGCTGCTCCCGCCGCGCCAGCGGATAACCCAGCCCCGGGGAATCCGCGGCGACATCCACGGCGACGACGCGCCACCCCTCCCCAGCGAGCCGGTGCACCACGGCCGCCCCGATGCCCCGCCCGGCTCCCGTAACCACGGCGACGCGCGGGGTCACGTGATCATCTCCACGAGCGGAGCGTGCCAGCTGCCCGCTCACGACGACACCACCCACCCGGTGACAACTTGGCCGCGGGCGGCCACGCGACTCGCCAACCAGCTCCCGCCGCCCCCCGCTCGCACACCGCCCATCCGCGGGAGCGCAACCACCAGCGCCGAACCCATCACCCACCCGGTGCCGCAGCGAGCGGTCGCGGGACTCCCGACCGGCAGCTGCCATGGTCCCGCCGGAGGCGGGGTGACCGACCGCCCGGCCGCTGCCCCGCGTCCAGCCGCGTCGCTCACAACGACACCCCCGCTCGATGCCCCTCCACCACGGCGGCGTGCGCGCGCCGCGGGGTCACGCAATCCCCCGCGCGCAGCACCGGGAACGGCGCCTCCCGCAGCGCGTGCCACAACTCGTCCTCCGGCTCCTGGTGCGTCGCGCACACCACCCAGTCGCAGCGGACCTCCGTGGTCTCGCCGGTCGTGTGCTTCAACATCCGCAACGCCACGCCCCCATCCTCCGTCGCCGCGGCGCCGAGCACCATCTCGTCCGTCCGCTCCGCGATCCCGAGCTCGTGCGCCCGCCGCCCGAACAGCTCCCGGTCCAGCGTCAGCCCCAGGTCCTGCCCGACGACCATCCCGGGCGTCGACAACGTGACCCGGCAACCCCGCCGCGCCAGCAGCTCCGCCACCGACGTCGCCGGGTGGAAGCCGACCTCGTCGATCACGACCACCGCGCCGGACGGCGAGACACCGCCCAGCACCTCCCGCGCGTGCACCACCCGCGGCGGGACCGCCCAGCCCGGCAGCACCGGCCGGGCGCCCGTCGCCAGGACCACGGCATCCGGCGCCTCGTCCAGCAGGAACGAAGCCGTCACCGCGACACCGGTCGCCAAGTCGACACCGGCCTGACGGCACTCGGTCAGCAGGTTGCGCACCAGGTCACCGAGCTCGCCCCGGCCTGGCGCGGTCGCGGCCAGCGCGATCTGCCCGCCGACCTCGCCGCGCTCGAGCACCGTGACCCGGTGTCCCCGCCCGGCCGCCGTCGCCGCCGCCTGCAGCCCGGCCGGGCCCGCGCCGACGACCAGCACTCGCTTGGGGCGCGGCCCGGGCGGCGGCAGCGGCACCGCTTCCCGCCCGGCGCGCGGGTTCTCCACGCACCCGAGCCACCGGTTGAGCCCCATCCGCCCGACGCACTCCTGGTTGCAGGACAGGCAGGTCCGCACCTCCCGCCCGGCCCGTGCCTTCGCCGCGAACGACGGGTCGGCGATCTGCCCGCGCACCACGCCGACGAGGTCGCACCGCCCCTCGGCCAGCGCCCGCTCGGCCTCCTCCGGCGATTTGATCCGTCCGATGCCCACGACCGGCACGGACACCGCGCGCCGCAACGCTTCGGACACTGGCAGCGCGTACCCGCGCGGGACCGCCATCGACGGTTCGACCATGTACAGCGTCGAGGTCGCGACCCCGATCGAGGTGTTCAGGTAGTCGATGTCCGGCGAGATCAGCCGCGCCACCTCGGCCGCCTCGGACGGCGTGATGCCGCCCTCGACCAGGTCGTCGCCGGAGAGCCGCACCCCCAGCGCCCGGTCGGGCCCGATCGCCGCCCGCACCTCCGCGACGACCTCCCGCAGGAACCGCGCGCGGTTGGGCAGCGGGCCGCCGTAGTCGTCGGTCCGCAGGTTCGCCGCGGGCGCCAGGAACCCGCGCAGCAGCGACGACTGGGAGCACTGGATCTCCACGCCGTCGAAGCCGCCTTCGGCGCAGTGCCGCGCGACGCGCCCGTACCCGGCGACCACCTCGGCGATCTCCGCGACGGTCATCGCCTTGGGCACCTCGCGGAACAGCGGGTCCGGCACCGGGGACGGCGCCCACACCGCCCGCCGCGAGTACATCGACGACGCCTGCCCGCCGTTGTGGTTGAGCTGCGCGAAGATCGGCACGCCGTGCGCGTGCACGGCGGCGGTGATGCGGCGGTAGCCGGGCACGACCTCGGGCTGGTACCCGTGGATCACCTTCTCGTAGGGCCAGTCCGAGGGGTGCACGACGTGCTCCTCGGAGATGATCAGCCCGGCGCCGCCCGCCGCCCGCGCGGCGTAGTAGGCCGCGTGCTGCTCGGTGGGCAGGTTGCCGGTGGCGTAGTTGGTCAGGTGGGCGGCGAACACGATCCGGTTGCGCACCTCGACCGGCCCCAGCCGCAACGGTTCGAACAGCAGGCTCACAACGCCACCGCCGCGCGACGACCGTCCAGAACGGCCTCGTGAATCGTCCGGGGCGCCACCGCATCCCCGACCGCGACCCCCGGCAGCGCGACCTCGGGGAGCCGGTGTCCACAGTGGATCAGCACCGCGCACGACAGCTCCCGGCACTCCCCGGTGAGCACGTCCTCCACCACCACTTGGTCCCGCCGCGCCACCCGCAGGCGCGACCGCTTCGCCAGCTCCACCCCGGCCCGCTGCAGGCGCGCGTTCACCGCGGCGACGTCCCGGACCTGGGTCGCGATCACCGGATCAGGGCTGACGATCGTCACCGCGCGTCCGGCGGCCAGCAGCTCCGCGACAGCCGCGCCGGTCCAGTCGCCGAGCGGGTCGTGCACCACGACCGGCCCGTCCGGCAGCTCCGCGCCACCCAGCACCGCGGCCACGTCGAGCACCCGGCCGCCCTCGACGGAGTAGTCCCGCGGGCCGGGCCTGCTGCCGGTCGCCACGACCACCGGCCGGCCGTCCGCCGCGACGGTCTCCACACCGGTCGAGATCCGCACGCCCAGCCGCCGGACCTCGGCCTCCAGCCAGTCCGCGAGCCGCCCCAGCCGGTCCCGCCCGGGCAGCCGCGCCGCGACACGCGCCATCCCGCCGAGCCGGTCGTCGCGCTCGGTCAGCTCGACGTCGAAACCCCGCAGGGCGAGCACCCGCGCGGCTTCCAGCCCGGCCGGGCCACCGCCGGCCACCAGCACCTCCCCGGCACCCGGGCGCGGCAGCGGATCCTCGGTCTCGTGCCCGCTGCGTGGCTCGCCGATGCAGCTGACCAGCGGGTTCCGCGGGTCCCGCACCCGGCACTTCTGGTTGCACAGCACACACGGCCGCGGCCGCGTCCCGGCCCGCACGTGACGCACCAGGTCCGGATCGGCGATCTGCGCGCGGGTCATCTCGACCAGCCCGGCGAACTCCAGTGCCCGCTCCGCGAGCTCAGGATCCACCACACTGCCCTGCAACACGGTCAAGGCGCGCCCGGAGAACGCCCGGCACAGCTCGGCGTTGAAGCCCGGTTCGGTTCGTGCGTCCGGCCGGGAGTCGGTGAACGCCGAACCCCGCACCGGCACCAGGTAGTCGATCCCGCCGGGCACGGGCGCGGTCTCCGGCGTGATCCCGCCCCACGGCGCCCCTTCGTCGCACGCCAGGCGCAGCCCGAGGATGCGGTCCCCGATCGCCCCCCGGACCGCCGCGACGACCTCGCGCAGCAGCAGTCCCCGGTCCCCGTAGGCGTCCGTGCGCCGGTTGGTCAGCCCGGAACAGAACTGCCGCAGCAGCGAGTACTGCCCGGCGTCGATCTCCACACCGTCCACACCGGACTCGGCAGCGAGCGCGGCGGCGGCGCGGAACCCGGCGATCAGCTCCGCGATCTCCGGGCCGTCCACCTCCATCGGCAGCTCGCGGCTCACCGGATCCGGCACCCGCGACGGCGCCCACAACGCCGACTGGTGGTAGGCCGACGAACCCTGCCCGCCGGCGTGCCCGAGCGACGCGACCACGAGCGTCCCGTGTGGACGGCAGGCGTCCACGATGGACGTCCACCCCGGACCGCATTCCGCGGCCAGCGGCGCGCGCTCGTACGGCCAGTCGGAGGGGTGCACGCTCGCCGTCTCGGTGACGACGATCCCGGCGCCGCCCTCGGCCCGCCGCCGGTAGTAGGCGACGTGCCGGTCGGCGAGCGCCCGCCCCCGAGCCAGGTTCGTTTCGTGCGGACCGAAGAGGACCCGGCTGGGGGCGGTGCGGCCGCCGACCCGGACGGGGCCGGCGAGCCTGGTCATCGTCCTGGCTGGAACCCCGCGAGCGGGCTGGTGTCGCAGGCCCGGTCCGGCCGGGCGCCGCCCTCGGGCGGGCCGAACCCGATGCTGACCGGCACCTTGCCCGCCTTGCGGCTCTGGCGGGTCTTGCGGTGCGAGTGGTCGATGTGCGACCGCGGCGCCCCGCTGACCCCGGCCAGCGCCAGTTCCCCGTGCCCCTTCACGCATTCCGGATCGGGACCGTCCAGCGGAAGGCCGGTGAAGAACTTCGCCGCCATGCACCCGCCCTGGCAGGCGTCGTAGGCCGAACACGACGTGCACGCGCCGCCGGTCTGCGGGCCGCGCAGGCGCTCGAACAGTTCGGAGGTGTTCCACACGCCCGCGAACCCGCCCTCGTCGCGGACGTTGCCGGCGAGGAACTCCTCGTGGATCGCGAACGGGCAGGCGTAGACGTCGCCGACCGGGTCGATCAGGCACACCACCCGGCCCGCGCCGCAGAGGTTCAGGCCGGGCAGCGGGTCCGAACCGAGCGCGTTGAGGTGGAAGAACGAGTCGCCGGTGAGGACCTTCTCGCCGTTGGCGATCAGCCAGTCGTAGAGCTGCAGCTGCTGCTCGGCCGTCGGGTGCAGCTCGTCCCAGGTGTCCGCGCCGCGGCCGGACGGGCGCAGCCGCGTGATGCGCAGCTGGGCGCCGTAGGTGTCGGCGATGGCCTTGAACTCGTCGAGCTGGCCGACGTTGTGCCGGGTCATCACGACGGAGAGCTTGAAGTCGCGGAATCCGGCGTCCTTCAGGTTCCGCATCGCCCGCATCGCGGTGTCGTAGGAACCCGGGCCGCGGACGTAGTCGTTGACCTCGGCGGTGGCGCCGTCCAAGGAGATCTGCACGTCCACGTAGTCGGTGGCGGCGAGCCACCGCGCCCGCTCCGGGGTGAGCTTGACGCCGTTGGTGGAGAACTTGACGCCCACCTGGTGGTCCACGGCGTACTCGACGAGCTCCCAGAAGTCGGCGCGGACGGTGGGCTCGCCACCGCCGATGTTGACGTAGAAGACCTGCATGCGCTGCAGCTCGTCGATGACGGCCTTGCACTCCGCGGTGCTCAGCTCCCGCGGGTCGCGGCGGCCCGACGAGGACAGGCAGTGCACGCACGAGAGGTTGCAGGCGTAGGTCAGTTCCCAGGTCAGGCAGATGGGCGAGTTCAGCCCCTGCTTGAAGTGTTCGACGAGCTTCATCGCACGCCCTTCTCAGTGTTTCAGCGCGGTTCGATCGTGCCGTTCTCGGCGAGTCCGGCCAGCGCCTTCAGGTAGGCCGGGCGCTGGTCGCCGGGGACGCCGGCGGCGTCGAGGGTGGTGTGCACGTCGGGCTGGTCCCCGAGCGTGCGCACCACCTCGACCAGGATCTTCGTCTTCAGGAACGAAAGCCTCCGGGTGCCGAAGTCGTAGGCGAGCGCCCCGAACGGTTCCGGTCGCAACGCGACCCGCGGGGAGCACCGGTAGGCCTGGTCCGGATCGAACACGGTCAGTAGACGCCGCACATGCCGTCGATGGAGACCTCTTCCACGAGCAGGTCCTCCTCGACGAGCGAGTCTTCCACGGCGGGGGCGACGCTCTTGGCCTCGGACATGGGATGCTCCCTTCGGCGATGGGCCGCTCCGGTGCGGCCGCGCTTCTCGGACAATAATGGCACCGAGTGCCGAATGGAAGAGGGATGACCGAAAAGGCGGATCCGGCGCCCCGTGCGGGACGCAAGCCGATCACGTCGCGGGCGGAGGTCGAGCACGTGGCGTTCGAACTGTTCGCCAGCCGCGGGTTCGACCGCACGACGATCGACGACATCGCGAAGGCAGCCGGCATCGGGCGGCGCACGTTCTTCCGCTACTTCCCGTCGAAGAACGACATCGCCTGGGGCGACTTCGACGGCCAGCTGGACAAGATGCGCAAGCGCCTCGCGTCGTACCCGCCGGACCGCCCGCTGCCCGGCGTGCTGCGGGAGGCGCTGGTGGACTTCAACCGGGTGGACCCGTCCGAGGCGGTGTGGCACCGGCAGCGGATGGAGCTGATCCTGACCACGCCGGCGCTGCAGGCGCACTCGACGCTGCGCTACGCGGACTGGCGGCAGGTGATCGCGGAGTTCGTCGGGGGACGCCTCGGGGTGCCCGCGTCGGCACTCGCCCCGCAGACCGTGGCCTACACCGCGCTGGGCATCGCGCTGGCCGCGTACGAGCAGTGGCTGCGCGACCCGCGCGCCGACCTCGCCGAGCTGATGGCCGCCGGGGTGGACGAGCTGACGGAGACGTTGGTCCCGGGGGCGCGGTCGTAGGCCGGCGCCCCGGGGACGGCAGAACTCGCGCCGGGGAGCGTGGGACTCGCGCAGCGGTTGCGGAACTCGCGCCCGGGAATGCGGGACTCGCGCCGGCGAGTGCAGAACCCGCGCCCGGGAACGCGAGACTCGCACTGGCGACTGCAGAACCCCCACCCGGGGAACGCGAGACTCGCGCCGGCGACTGCAGCCTCCCGCGCGGGAACGCGCAATTCACCCCAGCCAGCGTGGAACTCGTGCCCGCGAACGTGGGACAAGCGCCCGGCAACGCGGAACTCACCCCAGCCAGCGCGAGACCCGCCCGGGAGTGCAGAACTCACACCCGGGAGCGTGGGACTCGCGCGGGCGCTGGGGCGGTTCGCACTCGCCCCCGGCCCGCCCGCATTCTTGCGTCGCCCAGGCGGTCGGCCGACCCGCCCCGGCGGCCTGACCCCAGCTAACCCTCCACCAGGTTCAGCAGCGTCGCCGGGCCGAGGACTTTCGCGCCCTCCGCCGTCACGCGTGCTCGCAGCTCGCGGTCGGCCGTCACCACCACCACGTGGTCGTCCGGGCGGGCGTCGCGCGTTTTGCGGACGCTTTCCACGATCTGGGAGTCGCCGTCGCGGACCGCGGCGATCACCTCGACCTCGTCGGCCGGGGGCACGTCCCTCGCCTGGCCTTCGACGACCATCTGCACCCGCGGCCACCACGACCAGTCCGCCCCGCCGAGCCCGACGTCCGCGCTGCGCACCCCGTCGCGCGCCAGCCCGGACAACCGGTCCCGCAGCCGCTCCGCCGCGCCTGCCCGGTCCCGCCACCAGCCGTCCGGCCGGGAGCCGACCACGTTGGCCGCGTCGACCACCAGCACCAGCTCCCGGCCGAGTTCGGCGTGCAGCGCGGGCCAGGCGGCCGCGAAGTCCGCGTGCAGCGGGAACGAGCCGACCTCGTCCGGCGGCACCCACCGCAGCTCGGCGCTCTCCTCGTTGACCACCCGCTCCCGCACCGGGTGCCGGGTGTTCGCCAGGACCGTCGTGTAACTCCAGCCGCCGTGGTCGACCACCGACTCCGCGGTGGGCCGCACGGCGGCGGACGGCACCGCGGCCTCCTCCTCCGCCTCACGGGTCGCGGCCTCACGCGCGGACTCGTGACCGCGGCGCGCGCCGCCGGGCAGCGCCCACGTCTCGCCGTGGTGCGTCCACCAGGCCCGGTGCTGCAGCAGCACACCCCGCTCGGGATCGGTCAGCAGCAGGCCCGCGGCGCCGAAGAGGCCCCAATGCCGGTGGCCGCGCTCGCAGTACACGAAGCCGTCGCCGTCATCTGGGGTCATCGTTCCAGCTTGTCATACCGCCGTGGCTTCGAGCGCGAGCGCGGCGGCCCCGACCAGCGCGGCGTCGTCGCCCAGCTGCGCGGTGCGGATGCGCGCGAGCGGCCGGTGCCTGCCGCCGGTGATCGCCGCCGCGTAGTGCTCGCGGGCCTCGTCGAGGAACAGCGGCGCCGACTCCGACACCCCGCCTGCGATCACCACGATCTCCGGGTCGAACACGTCCGCGACCAGCGCCAGCCCCTCGCCGAGCCACTTCGCCAGCTCGGCCACCGCCCGCTGCGCGATGGGGTCGCCGTCGCGCGCCGCCCCGGCCACCCGCCGCCCGGTCAGCGCGCCCGGGTCCAGCGCGATGTCCCTGGACAGGACCGTGGACGTGCCCGGGTACCTGGCCAGCAGCTCGATCGCGGTCGCGGCCAGCGCGGTGCCGCTGCAGTAGCGCTCCCAGCAGCCGTACTTGCCGCACGGGCACGCCCGCCCGTCCGGCACCACCGTCAGGTGCCCCAGCTCCGGCGCGACCCCGTTCGCGCCGCGGTACAGCTCGCCGTCCAGCAGCAGCCCCGCGCCGATCCCGGTGCCGATCGCCACCAGCGCCGCGACCCCGGCCCCGCGCGCGGCGCCGAAGCGGTGCTCGCCGACCGCGGCGGCGTTCGCGTCGTGCTCCAGTGTCACCGGCAGGCCGACGCGCTTGGCGATCCGGTCCGCCACCGGCGCGTGCCGCCAGGCCAGATGCGGCGCGAACATCACGGTGCGCCGGTCGTTGGCGACGAACCCGGCGACCGCCAGCCCGACCCCGGCGACGTCTTCGTGCCGGTTGCGCAGCTCGTCGATCACCGCGGTGATGGCGTCTTCGAGCGCGTCCTCGGCGGCCGGCGTGCCCGCCCGCGCGGTGTCCAGGATCGAGCCGTGCTCGTCCACCACTCCGGCACGGACGCTCGTGCCGCCGACGTCCAGGCCGATCGCGTGCACTAGCCCTCCCGCCACTGCACCGGGATGCGCTGCACCCGGCCGGAGTCCGGCTGCGGCCGCGGCGGCGGCTGGAACCCGGGCATGTGCACGCCCTCCTGCGGCTCCCACCGGTCGGCCAGCACGGCCCGCAGCAACGCGATGATCTGCGCCGCCTGCTCCAGCACGCGGGCGACGAACTCGGGCTTCTCGCCGCGCACCACGGCGACCACGGCGCACAGCGGGCACCAGCCGCAGTCGCTGTCACCATCGGGCTTCTCGGCCGTGCCGTGCCCGGCGGCGACCACGCCGTCCAGCCAGGGGGCCGCGCGTTCGACGACCATCTCGACGAGCAGCCGGATCTCCTCGGCCAGGCTCGCCGCGGTCACGCCTTCGGTCGTCATCGGTCCTCCCCCGGCTTGGTGAGCGAGACGACGAGACCGTCCGCATCGGACTCGGCGCCGGTGATCCGGCATGGCCGCAACGACTCCGGCAGCGCCACCAGGCGGCGGAACCCGTCGACGGTCACGGCCAGGTCGTCGTCCACCCGCGCCAGGTCCAGCTCGGCCCCGCGGTCCAGCGGCAGCGCCAGCCGCAGCCGGTACCCACCGTCCACTTCGGTCACGTGCAGCAGCGGCGCGGACGTGGAACCCTTGCCCTCCAGCGGATCCCGCTCGCCGTACAGCTCGGTGGCGATCTCCCGCAGCGCGGGCAGCCCGACCGGCTCGGCGGCGCGGTGCTCCACCCTGGCCAGCTCCCAGGTCAGCTCGTTCAGCACCTCGTCCTGCTGGCGACGGCGGGTGCGCATCCAGTTCGCGGCCGCCCCGCGCCACACGCCGGGCGCGGGCATCAGCCGGTTCACGATCAGCCCGTCGACCCGGATCCCGCGCAGCGCGAGCGAGCTCAGCGTGCGGCGCGCCTCGGCGACCACGACCCGCTCCGGCGTCAGCACCAGCCGCACGGTGGTGACGGCCGGATCGGTCAGCAGGTCACGCAGCGCCGAGACGTGCGCCGCGAGGTCGCGCACCGACCGGGCCAGTCCCCGCGAGCCGGTGAGCGTGAGCTGCCAGCCGAACACCTTGTCCAGGTACCCGGCCACGGCCTCGGGAAGCGCGAGCAGCCGCAGCGTTTCCGCGGTCGGCCCGCAGTCGACCACCACGACGTCCCAGCGGCCTGCCTCGGCCAGCCGCTGCACCTCGGTCAGCGCGAGCAGCTCGTCCACGCCCGGCAGGACGCTCAGCTCCTCGGCGTCCAGCGCGTCCACCCCGGCGCCCGCGAGCGCGCCCTTGAGCCTGCCGCGCAGGTCCTGCCAGATGTCGTCGACGAGGCCGCGCGAGTCGACCTGCGCGCCGTGCAGCCGGGTGTCCACGTCGGACGGTTCGCGGCCGAGGCGCTTGCCGAACGCGTCGGCCAGCGAATGCGCGGGGTCGGTGGACACGACCAGCGTCTTGTACCCGCGGGCGGCCAGGCCCGCCGCCGTCGCCGCGGCGAGCGTCGTCTTGCCGACGCCTCCCTTGCCGGTGAACAGCAGCAGCCGGGTCATGGGCCGTCCCGCCCTCAGGCGAGGTCCTCCACGCGGCGCTTGAGCTCCTTGAGCGCGGTGTCCATGACCATCTTCTCCGCCTTGCGGCGCAGCAGCCCGATCATCGGCAGCACCAGCTCGACCGACAGCGTGTAGGTGACCCGCGTGCGGTTCCCGACCGCCTCCAGCTCGTAGCGGCCGTCCTGCGCCTTCTGCATCTGGCCGCGCACCAGGTGCCAGCTGACCGACCGGCCGTCGGCGGCCCAGTCGTACTCCAGCGTGTAGACGTCCTTGATCGGGCCGGCGTCCAGGGTCAGTTTGACCTGCTTGGGACGGCCCGCGTCGTCGGTCGCGAGCACCTCGGTCTCCCGGACCTGCTTGGCCCATTCCGGGTACGACGCGAAGTCCGCGATCACCGCCATGACCTTCTCCGGCGGCGCGTCGACCTCGATGGACTGCGTGGACTGGTCGGCCATGGCGGAGAGGTTACCGCCTGGCCCGCGTCACCACCGCAGGACGTACGGGCGCCCGGTGACCTTGAAGTGGCCGACGTTGCGGCACTCGGTGCGGCCCACCCGCAGGCGGGCCGACAGCGGCTGGTGCACGTGGCCGAACAGCGACCACCGCGGCTGCTCCGCGTAGACCAGCGCGCGCAGGGCTGACGAGCCCAGCTCGTGCCGCCGGGCGACCACGTCGTAGGTCAGCTCCGGCAGCGCGGGCGGCTGGTGGGTGCACAGCACGTCGATGTCGGTGAGCTTGCCCACCACCTCGTCGAACTCCTCCTGCGTGCGCAGGTAGGGCCGCCACACCGGGTTGGACCGGCGGATCGTGGCCCCGGCCGGCAGCACCACGCCGCCCGCGAAGCCGAACCGCAGGCCGCCGATCTCGACGACCTCGCCCTCGACCAGCCGCACGTCGTCACCGGCGAACTCGGGCCACAGGTCCGGCGAGTCGACGTTGCCCGCGATCGCGTAGGTCGGCGCTGTCATCGCCGCGAACATCGCCGCGTACTGCTCGCGGACGGCCTCCTCGACGGCGGCGGCCGGGTCGTCCAGGCTCGACCACAGCGACTTCGAGAAGGCGATCGACTCCTCGCGGGTGCCCTCGCGGCGCAGCCGGGCGAACGTGGCGACCTTCTCCGGGCCGAACAGCGTGCCGAGGATGCCCTGGTCGTGCTGGTGGTAGTCGACGAAGTCGAGCAGGTCGCCGAGGACGATCAGCGCGTCCGCCCCATCACCGGCCTTGGCCAGGGCTTCCGTGTTCCCGTGGACGTCCGAGACGACATGAACGCGCATGATTGCCCAGTTTAGCGATGCTAAGAAGTCCGCGGGGGAATCCCGGGCTCCCGACCGTCCTCCAGGATCTCCTTCAGGCCCAGCGCCACGGCCTTGGCCGCGCGGGCCCTGCGGTCGAATTCGCGGCGCAGCTGCCGGGGGCTCATTTCCCCGGCCGGGCTCGCGCGCAGGAAGTAGTGCAGCAGCGTGCCGTCCAGCGTGCGCTCGAGCCAGACCTCCATCGTGCCGACCAGCGCGCCCCGGACGGTCCAGCGCAGGCCCTCCTCGCCGCGGTCGGTGTAGACCTCGAGCACCAGGTCGGGCCAGTACCGCCGCCACGCGGCCGGGTCGGCGAACACCGCCGCCACGGTGCCGGGCGGCACCGCGAGGAAGGTCTCGTCGACGATGTCGATGCTGGGCGGCGCACCGTTGAGCGTGCTCACGCGAGTGAGAATGTCATGCCCGTGTTACCGGCGGTCCGCCCCCTTGGTCGTAAGGTGTCACCGACGCTAAGTTGTGACTGGCGAGTAACACCCTTGAACCACGGAGGTCCACCGTGCGCGAGTACAGCGCCCCGGCAGTGCAGCCGGTTGCCGATGACGAGAACCTCGCCGACATCGTGTGGGCGAACGCCGAGCGGTTCCCCGACGCGATCAGCTTCCGCCGCCAGGTGGACGGCTCGTGGCTGGACGTCACGGCCCGCGAGTTCGCCGCCCAGGTCATCGGCGTCGCGAAGGGCCTGGTCGAGGCCGGGATCGAGCGCGGCGACCGGGTCGGCCTGATGTCCAAGACCCGGTACGAGTGGACGCTGATCGACTTCGCCATCTGGGCGGCGGGCGCCGTCACCGTGCCGATCTACGACACGTCCTCGCCCGAGCAGGTCGCCTGGATCCTGTCCGACTCCGGCGCCAAGGGCGTCTTCGTGGAGACGAGCGAGCACCTGGCCGCGGTCGACGAGGTCCGCGACCGGCTGCCCGGCCTGCAGTACACCTGGCAGATCGAGGCGGCCCGCCCCGCGGTGGACGAGCTGACCACGCTGGGCGCCGACGTGGCCGACGACACCGTGCACGAGCGGCGCCGCATCGTGCAGGCGGGCGACCTGGCCACCATCGTGTACACCTCGGGCACCACCGGCCGTCCCAAGGGCGTCGAGCTGACCCACCGCAACCTGCTGGCCGAGATCCGGGCCGACATCAACGCCTTCCCGCAGCTGATGGAGCAGGGCAACTCGCTGCTGTGCTTCCTGCCGCTGGCGCACGTGCTGGCCCGCGCGATCGCCGTCACCGCCGTCACCGCGCGCGTGACGCTCGGCCACACCCCGGACGTCAAGAACCTGGTGGCCGACCTGGGCACCTTCCGGCCGACGTTCGTGGTGGCCGTGCCGCGCGTGTTCGAGAAGGTCTACAACGGCGCGAAGCAGAAGGCGCACTCCGAGGGCAAGGGCAAGATCTTCGACCGGGCCGAGCAGGTCGCGGTGTCCTACAGCGAGGCACAGGACACCGGCGGCGCCGGGCTGGGCCTGAAGGCGCAGCACCTGCTGTTCGACAAGCTGGTCTACGGCAAGCTGCGGGCCGCGCTCGGCGGCCGCTGCATCGCCGCGGTCTCCGGCGGCGCGCCGCTGGGCGCCCGGCTGGCGCACTTCTTCCGCGGCATCGGCGTGCCGGTGTTCGAGGGCTACGGCCTGACCGAGACCTCGGCCGCGGCGAACGTGAACACGCAGGACGCGTTCCGCGTCGGCACCGTGGGCCGCCCGGTGGCGGGCACCTCCGTGCGGATCGCCGAAGACGGCGAGGTCCTGCTCAAGGGCGACGTCGTGTTCGGCGCGTACTTCAGCAACGAGACCGCCACCAAGGAGGCGCTGGAGGACGGCTGGTTCCACACCGGCGACCTCGGCGAGCTCGACGACGACGGCTTCCTGAAGATCACCGGGCGCAAGAAGGAGATCATCGTGACGGCGGGCGGCAAGAACGTCGCCCCATCCGGTCTCGAGGACACCATGCGCGCCCACCCGCTGATCTCCCAGGCCATGGTGGTCGGCGACCAGCGCCCGTTCATCGCCGCGCTGATCACGATCGACGAGGAGTTCTTCCCGGCCTGGAAGTCGCAGAACGGCAAGCCGGCCGACGCGACGGTCGCCGACCTGGCACAGGACCCGGACCTGATCGCGGCCGTGCAGGGCGCGGTCGACGAGGCGAACAAGCAGGTCTCGCACGCCGAGTCGATCAAGAAGTTCGTCATCCTCGGCAACGACTTCACCGAGGCGGGCGGCGAGATCACGCCGAGCCTGAAGCTCAAGCGCAACGTGGTGACGAAGAACTACGCGACCTTCATCGAAGGCCTGTACCAGAAGTAACGAGACGACTACGCTGTGTCGGTGCTTCACGATCACCGGTGCTGGGCCTTCGAGTCCACGGCGGATTTCCGGGCCCGCGCGCGGGAGTTCCTGCGCGACGGGCTCGCCCGCGGCAGGCAGGTCTGGTTCGTCGCGCCCGGCGAGCCCGCGCTCGACGGGCTGGACGACGCGTTGCGCACCGGCGCGGCGCGGACGGTCTCGCTCGACGAGACCTGCCCCGCGGGCGCCGTGGTCGATCCGGACGAGCAGGCGCGCAACTACGCACTGGCGACCGAGGCCGCTCTGGCGGCGGGCTACACCGGGCTGCGGGTCGCGGCGGACTGGACGCCGCTCGTGACCGCCCCCGGGCAGCTCGACGCGCTCGCGCGCTACGAGCACGCGGTGGACCGGTACGCCGCCGTGCGCCCGTTCTCCGCGATGTGCGGGTACGACCGCGGGCAGGTTGGTGACGAGGTGGTGGCGAGGGTGGCGTCCATGCATCCGGCGACGAACGCCGACCCCGGGTTCCGGCTCTTCGGCTCGGCGTCGGCGTCGGCCGCGCTCGCCGGGGAGCTCGACCTGTCGACCGAGGAGCTGCTCGTCGAGGCGCTGCGGCGGGCGGATCCGCGGCCGGTGGAGGGCAACCTCGTGCTCGACGTGCGCGGCCTGCGGTTCGCCGACCACCGCAGCCTGACGCGGCTGGCCGAGCACGCCGCGAACCGTGGTGCGACACTGGTGTTGCGTGATCCCTCGCCGGCCGTCTCCCGCCTGGTCGAAGTGCTGGGGCTGTCGACGGTGCGGGTGGAGGGGGCCGCGTGACCGCGTTCGTGCACCCCGCGCTGTTCTACAGCTCCGACGACGAGTACCTGGACGCCCTCGTGCCCTTCGTCACCGACGGCCTCGCGCGGCGGGAACCGGTCGCGGTCGCCGTGCCCGGTGACCGGCTGTCCGTGCTGCGGCCCGCGGTCGGCTCGGACGAGGTGCTGTGGCTGGACATGACCGAGGCGGGCCGCAACCCCGGCCGGATCATCCCGACGGTTCTGCGCCGGTTCGCCGACGCGCATCCGGACCGGCACGTGCGCATCATCGGCGAGCCGATCTGGGCGGGCCGCTCGGCCACCGAGTACCCGGCGTGCGCGCAGCACGAGGCGCTGATCAACCACGCGTTCGACGGCCGGGACGTGACGATCGTGTGCCCCTACGACACGGCGGCGCTGGAGCCGTCCGTGGTCGCCGACGCCCGCGAGACGCACCCGGAGGTGTGGGAGGCGTCGCGGCGGTACGCCAGCGAGCAGTACGCGCCGGACGACGTGGTGGCGCGCTACAACCAGCCGGTGCCGGCCGCGGCCCCGGTGGACTTCGCGGTGACCGGTGACTGGGGCGTCCGCGAGGCCCGCCACTGGGCGGCGGAGCAGGCGCGGGTGTTCGGCTTGAGCGAGGTCCGGGTGCCCGATCTGGAGCTGATCGTCACCGAGCTGGTGACCAACAGCCTGCGCCACGCCGGCGGCTCGTGCCGGGTCGAGCTGTGGCCCGCGGACGGCCACCTGTGCTGCGCCGTGCACGACGACGGTTTCCTGGCGGACCCGCTGGCCGGGCGGCGCCCGCAGCCGCCGGGCGCGCTGGGCGGGCGCGGGCTGCTGCTGGTGCACCAGCTGGCCGACCTGGTGCGCACGTACACGCAACCGGGCCGGACGACGCAGTACGCGCTGCTGCGCCTGTGATCACAGCGGCGTCAGCGCCGCTATCTTCCACGCCCCGTCCACCTTGCGCGCCACCACGGACAGAGCCGCCGAGGACGACGTCTGCTGCCCGTTCGCCGTGTTGAGCGTCTGCTGTTCCAGGAACGCCAGTGCCCGCGCGGAATCGCCGTCGAGGTCCTGCAGCCCGAGCGACGCCACCGTCGTGGTGCGGATCAGTTTCTGCGACACCGCCTGCTCCTGCGCCGCGGCGAAGGTGTCGCGGTACTGGGTCACCGCGTCGTCCACCAGGACCGACGCGGCCGCCCGCTCGGTGCGCGCCAGGTTGCCGTAGTCGTAGGAAAAGACCGCTTTCAGGGCCGCGCTGATCTGCTCCGAGGCCTCGGCGGTCGCCGCCGGGTCCGCCAGCGCGGCGTTCGAGGTGCGCCACTGGCCGGCCTGCACCGCGGCCCATCCGGCGAACCCGCCCGCCAGCACGATCACCGCCGTGAGCACCGAAACCCACGTCGCCACACGGGAAGTCACGAAGCCCCCTGCACGGCCGCGATCTTCCACGTCCCGTCCGCCCGCGCCACGTCCGCGGTCAGGTGGCTGCGGCCCGGCTTCGGCTCACCACCACCGGACGCGATCGACACGTCCAGCACCGCGATCACCCGCGCCGCGTCGCCGTTCAGCTCGGTCACGGCGATCTGCCGCAACGACGCCGTGGCGACGAGCTTCCCCGCGGTGGCCCGGTCCACCTGCCCCTGCCGGTCCCCGCTCAACGACGAGCCCAGCTGGCCGCTCGTCACCGCGATCCACCGGTCCAGCGCGGCCCCGGCCTCGCGGTAGTCGATCGTGTTCAACGCGACCAGCGCGTCACCAGCGGCGGCGATCACCGCGTCCCGGTCGCGGGCGCGGACCAGCCCGTCGTCGTGCGCCGCACTCCACCAGCTCCACCCGAACCACGCCGCCGCCAGCACCGCCACCGCGGCCAGCGCGCCCAGCACCCGTGTCATCCCGGCAGCCCCAGCAGCTGCCCCAGGGAACTCGCGGTACCGGTGACCAGCCCCAGCACGCCGGGCATCTGCGCCGACGTGGACTGCGCGGGCGCCGGCGCGGGGTCGTTCGGCTTCGCCGGGTTGACCGGCTTGCCCGCGTACGGCGCGTTCTGCGCGCCACGCACCCCGGTCGCGCTGCCCGGCGGCTCCGCGCAGTAGGCCTGCCGGTTGGCGGGCA
The DNA here is from genome assembly GCF_040614195.1 of Amycolatopsis sp. NPDC006125. Lineage (NCBI taxonomy): Bacteria > Bacillati > Actinomycetota > Actinomycetes > Pseudonocardiales > Pseudonocardiaceae > Amycolatopsis > Amycolatopsis sp. NPDC006125. Next base: position 25,650 of record NZ_JBEXTZ010000045.1, on the reverse strand, counting down.
CCTCGCGGGTGTCGTTCGCCGGGCGCTGCTGCGTCGTCTCGTAGCCCTTGGTGCACGAGTGCGGGTCGAAGAAGTTCAGCACCAGCCCGAGGTGGCCTTCGCCGTTGGACCACACCGACCGCGTGAAGGCCGAGATCACCGGGTAGGCGACCAGCAGCTGCTCGATCGCGTCCGTGCGCACCGAGGTGATCTGCGCGGTGGTGAGCAGGTTCGCGATCAGCACGCCGAGGTCGGTGCCGGAGGTCGCGAGGATCGTGTCCAGGTCCCGGGCCAGTCCGGGCGTGGTGTCGATGACCTTCCGCAGGTCCGGGTCGGCGCCCTTGAGCTGCTCGGCGATCGTGCGCAGCCCGGTGGCCATCGAGGTGATCGTGTCGGCCTGCCGCTGCTGGGTGTCCAGCACGACCCGGCCGTCGGCCAGCAGCCGCGTGGTCTGCGGCAGGTTCTCCGTCGCCGCCGTGGTGAACGAGTTCGCCGTGTCGAGCAGCTGCTGCAGGTCGTGGCCGCTGCCCGCGAACGCGTCGTAGGTCTCGTCCACCACGGTCTTCAGCGACTGCGTGTCCACACTGGACACCAGGCGGTCCAGGTTGGCCAGCACCGTGTCCGGCGAGAGCGGGATCGCCGTGCGGTGGCTGGTGATCACCGACCCGTCCGCGAGGTAGGGCCCGTCCTGGTGCTTGGGCCGCAGGTCGACGTACTGCTCGCCGACCGCCGACCGGGTCGCGACCACGGCTTCGGTGTCGGCCGGGATCTTCTCGTCGGAGGTGATGTCCAGGTCGACCGCGACCCCCTCGTCGGTCAGGTGCAGCTTGGACACCCGCCCGACCGCGACGCCGCGGTAGGTCACCTCGGCGCCCTCGAAGATCCCGCCCGACTCGGTCAGGTTCGCCGTGACCAGGTAGCCGCTGGTGCCGAACAGCCGGTCCAGCCCGGCGTACCGGCCACCGGCGTAACCGACGGACGCGAGCGCGATCAGCAGGAACGCGATCAGCTGGATCCGGTGCTTGCGGGTGATCACGGCGTCCCTCCCAGCAGGTTGCCGAGCAGGTCGCTCAGTCCGGGCAGCAGACCGGTCACCGGGTCCGGCTGGGTCTGCGCCTGCGGCGTCGCGGGCTGCGGGATCGGCAGTGGCGGCGCTGCGACCTGCGTGCTGCTCTGGTTGTTGCTCGGCAGCTCGATCGACGGGAACTTCCCGGAGTTGGCGATGTTCTGGAAGATCGCGTCCAGGTTCAGGTCGATCCGCGCGGTCACGTTCGCGTAGTCGCCCTTCACCACGTCCCCGGCGACGTCGGGCAGCGGGTAGGTCGGCAGGATCTTCAGCGCCTCCGGCAGGTTCGTGCCCGCTTCGGCCAGTTTGGACAGTGTGGGCGCCAGCGCCCGCAGGTCCGCCAGCAGCGACTCCCGGCTCGCGTCGATCGTGTCCACGGCCACGCCGGACAACCGGTCGAGCGACTGCAGCATCCCGACGAGCTGGTCCCGCTGCTGGGTCACCACGGCCATGCCGGGCGCGAGGTCCTCCAGCGCGGTGGTCAGGTTCGCGGTCTGGGCGACGAGCGTGCCGGACAGCCGGTTGAGCCCGTCGATGGCCCGGATGATCTCCGACTTCTGCCCGTCCAGCTCGGTCGCGATCCGGTCCACCCGCGCCAGCAGCGCGCGGATCTCCGCCTCGTTGCCGGTGAGCGCGTGGTTCAGCTCGCGGGTGATGTCGGCCAGCTGGTTCACCCCGCCGCCGTTGAGCAGCAGCGACAGCGCGCCCAGCACCTCCTCGACCTCGGGGTTGCGGTTGGTGCGCGCCAGCGGGATCACCGAGCCCTCACGCAGCGGCGCGGCTGCCGGTTCCCCGGCGGGCTCGGCGAGCTGCACGAACTTCTCCCCCAGCAGGCTCGACTGGCGCAGCTGGGCGAAGGAGTTCTCCGGCATCTTCAGGTCGCCGTTGATGCTCATGTGCACGATGGCGGACCTGGTGTCCGGCGCCAGTTCGACGCTGTCGACCCGGCCGATCGGCACGTCGTTGACCTTCACCGCGGCCTGCGGCACCAGGTCGAGCACGTCGGCGAACTGCGCGGTGATGCGGTACGGGTGGTCGCCGAGGTCCGCCCCGCCCGGCAGCGGCGTGTTGTAGAGCCCGGAGAACCCGGCCGTGCCGCAGCCGGCGACGAGCAGCAGCACCCCGCACAGCACCCCGGTCAGCCGCCTCACGATCCGGCCTCCGGGATGTCGACCAGCGGCAGCAACGGCAGCGGCGGGAGCTTGCCGCTGTTGATGTCGGCGAGCAGCTGCGGGATGGACGGGACCTTCGCGATGCCCTCGACCACCGGGGCGATCGCCTCGCACACGTCGCTGACCGTCGTCGGCAGGCCGACCGGCGTGGACGCCTTGATCAGCCGGCACAGCGTGGTGATCAGCGGGTTGGTGAACTCGTTGGCGTTGTAGCGGATCGCGATGCTGCCGGACGCCGCGTCGTAGGAGTTGATGAAGTTGGTCATGCCGGTCGGGCCGACGTCGAGCACCTCGGCGAGCGCGGCGCGCTGGTCGACGAGCACCTGCGTGATGCCGGCCAGCCGGTCCACATTGGACGTGAGCAGGTCCTTGTTCTCGGCGACGAAGCTCTGCACGTCGCCGAGCGAGGAACCGAGCGCGGCCAGCGCGGCGCTGACGTCGTCGGAGTCCTCGGCGAGGAAGCCCGTCACGTTCCCCAGCCGCTGGTAGAACTCGTTGAGCTGCGCGTCGCTGTCCGCGAGCGCGGTGGTGAACGACTGCAGGTTCCGCACGGTGCCGAACAGGTCGTCCTTCGAGTTGTCCAGCGTGCGCGACAGGTTCGCCAGCTCGGTGACGGTGCTGTTGAGGTTCAGCCCGTTGCCGTCGAGGTTGGCCGCGGCGGTGTCCAGCAGGTTCGACAGCGCGCCGTTCGCGTTGGCGCCCGTGGGCCCGAGGCTGGTCGACAGCTTGTCGAGCGTGCCGTAGAGGTCGTCCAGCTCCATCGGCGTCGCGGTGCGGTCCTGCGGGATGAGCGTGCCGGACGCCATCACCGGCCCGCTGTCGTAGGCCGGGGTGAGCTGCACGTACCGGTCGCTGACCAGGCTCGGCGCGACCACCACGGCGCCGGCGTCGGCGGGGATCCGCACGTCGTCGTCGACGCGCATGTCCACGCGCACCACGGCGCCTTCCGGCGTGACGCCGGTGATCTCGCCGACCGGCACGCCGAGGACGCGCACCGACGATCCGGCGTAGAGGCCGACGGTCCGGTCGAACAACGCGGAGATCCGGGTGCCGCCGCTGTCCCGGAGCACCAGGTACAGGCCGGCCGTCACCAGCAGCGCGAGCACGCACCCGGTCGCGATCCAGCGGTACACGCCGCGCGAGGCACGGCTGTCGAGCGTCATCCGCCCCCCAATCCCTGGTCCGGCGCGGAGATCGGCGGCGTGCAGCCCTCGGGGTTGATGGACAGCCCGCCCGCCTTGATCACCGGCGGCAGCAGCCCGCAGATGTAGCCCTCGAACCAGCGGCCGTTGCCGGTCGCGTTCGCGCCGACGCGGGTGAACGGCGCGAGCAGCTCGAGGCTGCGGTTCAGGTTGTCCTGGTTGTTCTGCAGGATGGTGGTGACCTCGCCGAGCCGTTCCAGCGTCGGCCGCAGCTGCGCGCGGTTGTCGGCGACCAGTCCGGACAGCTGGGCCGCGAGCTGCTGGGTGCCGGTGAGCAGCGCCTTGATCGCGTCCCGGCGCCGCTGCAGCTCGCCGAGCAGCAGGTTGCCGTCGTTGATGATCGCGGTGAGCTGGGCGTTGCGGTCGGCGAGCGTCCGCGACACCTGGCTGGTGTTCGCCAGCAGGTTCGCCAGCTCCTGGTCGCGCGAGGACACCGTGCGCGACAACGCGGACAGGCCGGACAGCGTGTCCCGCAACGGTTGCGGGGTGTCCTTGAGCGCGTCGGCGACCGCGTCGAAGCTCTGCGCGAGCTGGTTCGTGTCGATCTGGCCGACCGTCGTGCTCAGCTGCTGGAAGGCGTCCTGCAGCTGGAACGGGGTGGTGGTGCGCTCGACCGGGATCGGCTCGTCCGGGTCCTGCGCGCCCTCGCCCTTGGGTTTGAGCGCGAGGTACTTCTCCCCCAGCAGCGTCTTGATCTCGATGGAGGCCGTCGACTCGTCGCCGACCCGGGTGTTCTCCACCTTGAACTTGACGAGCACCTTCCTGCCGGCCAGCGACACGTCGGTGACCTGGCCGACCTTCACACCGGCCACCTGCACCTCGTTGTCCGCCGCGAGGCCCGCGGACTCGGCGAAGTAGGCCTGGTAGGTGGTCCCGGTGCCGAGCAGCGGCAGCTCGTCGGAGAAGTAGGACACCAGGGTCACCAGCACGACGAGCACGAGCGTCACCGCGCCGACGGCGGCCTGGTTGCGGTCCTTGAGCGCCTTCATGACGGCTTGCACCTCTCCGGGAGCTCGGTCGCAGGCAGCGGGAGCAGCGGCAGCGTGATGTTGAGCGACGTCACGCCGATGGTCCCGGTCAGACCGCAGAGGTAGTAGTTGTACCAGCTGCCGTAGCTCAGGGTCCGGGTGAACTTCTCCAGGTTGCCGGGCAGCTTCTTCAGCAGTTCGTCGATCAGCTGCCCGGAGTCGGCGAGCGTGCCGGACAGCGTCCCGAGCGCGGCGATGTCCTGCTGGACCGGCGGCCGCGCGTCGGCGAGCAGCCCGGCGGTGGCGTCGGTCAGCTCGCCCAGCGCGGACACCGCGTCGCCGATCGGGCCGCGCTGGGCGGCCAATCCGGACACCAGCTGCTGGGTCTGGTCGATCAGGTTCGACAGCTGCGGGCCGCGGTCGTTCACCGTGGTCAACACGGTGTTGAGGTTGCCGATGACCTGGCCGATCACCTCGTCGCGGTCGGCGATGGTCTGGGTGAGCGACGCGGTGTGCGACAGCAGGCTCTCGATCGTGCCGCCCTCGCCCTGGAAGACCTGGATGATCTCGTAGGAGAGCTGGTTGACCTGCTGCGGGTCCAGGGCCGCGAACAACGGCTTGAACCCGTTGAACAGCACGGTGAGGTTCAGCGCCGGTTGCGTGCGTTCCGGCGGGATCATGCCGCCCGCCGCCAGCTGGTCGTCCCCGGGCACGTTGGTGCCCAGCGACAGGTACCGCTGCCCGACGAGGTTGCGGTACTTGACGGTCGCGGTGACCGAGCCCGGCAGGCGGTAGGCCGACTGGACGGTGAAGTGCACGTCGGCGTAGCTGGTGTCGCCGTCCTGCTCGACGGTGATCTCGTCCACCTGCCCGACCTTCACCCCGACGATCCGCACGTCGTCGCCCTCGTGCAGGCCGGAGGCGTCGGTGAAGCGCGCGGTGTAGGTGGAGGTGACGCCGAAGTTGGTGTTGGCGATCGTCGAGCCGAGGATCCCGGTCAGCAGCACCGTGACGGCGGCGAAGATCAGGATCTTGATCAGCGACGGGACGAACCGGTTCACCTGACCTCCACCTCCACCCCGCGGTAGAGCGGGCCGGCGAGCAGGGTTCCCCACCCCGGCACGTCCTGCGGCGCGGCAGGCGACAGCAGCGCCGCGACGAGGTCCTGTTCGGCGGGCGAGTTCGCGACCGATCCGGTGGTGGACGACCCGCCGTCGATGATCCCGTTGCTGGGCAGCGGAACGCTCGCGCCGGGCCCGGCGGGCGGGTGCGTGGAGCCGTCCTGGATCGGCCCGCCCGGCGGGTACTGCGGCCAGCGACCGGGCGGCAGCACCATCGGATAGCAGCGCGGCCCGCGCTTGTCGAGGTACTCCGGCTCGTCCTTGCCCGGCTCGTACTTGGTGCGGTCGGCGACGAACCGGATCGTCACGTGGTTCATCTTGTCGGTGCCCGCGCCGAAGGCCTCGTACGCGCGCGGCACGGCCTCGGCGAGCTGCTGCAGCAGGCACGGGTACTCCGGCGCGTACTTCGCGAGAACCTCCAAAGTGGACTGCGAGGTGACCGTGAGGTTGATCAGGTTGGCCTGGTTGACGCGCAGGAAGCTGTCCAGGTTGTCGCTCGCGTTCGTGACCGACGCCCAGACCTGGGTCAGCGCCTGCTGCTTGTCCACCAGGGTCTTCGTGGTGGTGGTCAGGTCGGCCAGCGCCTGCAGGAAGTCCGGCGCGGCCCGGTCGTAGGTGTCCGCGACGTTCGCCAGCCCGGTGATGTCGGCCTTGATGTCCGGCAGCGACGGGTTCAGCCCGGCCAGGTACTCGGACAGGTTCACCAGCGTGGCGCCGAGCTGCTCGCCGCGGCCGTCGAGCGCGGTGGAGACCGCGTTGAGCGTGCTGGCGAGCTTCTGCGGCTGGACGGCCTGCAGCAGCGGCATGACGTTGTTCAGCACCTGCTCCAGCTCGATCGCCGAGCTGGAGCGGTCCTGCGGGATGACGTCGCCGGCCGCGATGTGCCGGGCGGACGGATCCGGCGGGATCTGCAGGGCCACGTAGCGTTCGCCGAACAGGGTCTTGGGCAGCAGGCGCGCGGAGACGTTGTCCGGGATCAGGCTCAGCTGGTCCGGGTCCAGCGCGAGTTCCAGCGCGGCGTGGTCGCCCATCGCCTGGATCGAGCGCACCTCGCCGACCACGACGCCGCGGATCTTGACGTCGGAGCCCTTGCGCAGCTGGTTGCCGACGTGGTCGGTCTCCAGCCGCACCATCGCGACCGGGGTGAACTCCTTGTTGTAGGCGGCGACCGTGGTGACGAAGAACAGCCCGCACACGACGAGGAACACCAGGCCGAGCACCTGGTGCCAGAGCCGCCGCAGCAGCACCGCCCGTCTCATCCCGCGATCCTCACCGTCGTGGTCGCGCCCCAGACCGCGAGGCTGAGGAAGAAGTCCAGTACCGAGATCAGCACGATCGACGTCCGCACCGCGCGGCCGACCGCGACGCCGACGCCGGCAGGCCCGCCGCTGGCGGTGTAGCCGTAGTAGCAGTGCGACAGGATCACCAGCACGCTGAACACGATCACCTTGCCGAACGACCACAGCACGTCCTCGGGCGGCAGGAACAGCCCGAAGTAGTGGTCGTAGGTGCCCGCCGACTGGCCGTAGAGCCACACCGTAACCTGGCGCGAGGCCAGGTAGGACGACAACAGCCCGACCGCGTACAGCGGGATCACCGCGCCCAGCCCGGCCAGCACGCGTGTGGTGACCAGGTACGGCAGGCTGGGCACCGCCATCACCTCGAGCGCGTCGATCTCCTCCGAGATCCGCATGGCGCCCAGCTGGGCGGTGAACCCGCAGCCGACGGTCGCCGACAACGCGAGCCCGGCGGCCAGCGGCGCGACCTCACGGGTGTTGAAGTAGGCCGAGATGAACCCGGTGAGCGCGGCGGTGCCGAGCTGGTTGAGCGCGGCGTACCCCTGCAGGCCGACGATGAGACCGGTGAACAGGGTCATGCCGATCATCACGCCGAGTGTCCCGCCGATCACCGCCAGACCGCCGGTGCCGAAGCAGACCTCGGTCAGCAGCCGCAGCGTTTCCCTGCTGTAACGGCGAAGTGTGCGCGGGGCCCAGGCGAGCGCGCGGACGTAGAAGGAGAGCTGGCTGCCCAGTCCCTCCAGCACGGCGCCGGGGCGCGCGATCATCTCGAGTGTCCGGTCGGACACCCCGGGCTGTCTCTCCAGCGTTTCGGCGGTCATCACAGCGCTTTCGGCGGAATGATCCGCAGGTAGATGGCGGTCAGCACGACGTTGATGAGGAACAGCAGCAGGAACGTGATGACCACGGCCTGGTTCACCGCGTCGCCGACGCCCTTCGGCCCGCCGGCCGGGTTGAGCCCGCGGTAGGCGGCCACCACTCCGGCGACGAACCCGTACAGCACGGCCTTGATCTCGCTGACGTAGAGGTCCGGCAGCTGCGCCAGCGCGTTGAAGCTGGCCAGGTACGCGCCCGGGGTGCCGCCCTGCATGACGACGTTGAAGAAGTAGCCGCCGAGCACGCCGACCACGCTGACCAGGCCGTTGAGCAGCACGGACACGACCATCGCGGCGAGCACGCGCGGCACGATGAGGCGCTGGATCGGGTTGACCCCGAGCACCTCCATCGCGTCGATCTCTTCGCGGATCTTGCGCGCGCCGATGTCAGCGCAGACGGCGCTTCCGCCGGCGCCCGCGACGAGCAGGGCGGTGATCAGCGGGGCGGCCTGCTGCACGATGGCCAGCGCGCTGGCCGCGCCGGTGAACGACTGCGCGCCGATCTGCTGCGTCAGCGAACCGAGCTGCAGCGCGATGACCGCGCCGAACGGGACGGCGACGAGCGCGGTGGGCAGGATCGTCACGCTCGCGAAGAACCAGCACTGCAGGATCCACTCGCGGAACTGAAAGGGCCTGCGCGGGATCGCCCGCAGCACTTCCCAGGCCAGTGTGGACAGGCGGCCGACCTGGGCGAGCGCGGCGGTGCCCGGTACCGTGAGCGTTCCCGTGCGTGACCCCATCACACCTCCGCGACCCCAGCCTCGTTGCTCTGAGTCTTACTCCCTTGCGGGAAACCGCTTTGCGTTAGCGGTGTTTACTTCGTATTCCCGTGAAGTCGATCACCCCTGCAGGTTCAGCGCGTGCGTCGCGGTCGCGCCGCCGTCGGCGACGAACTCCCCGCCCGTGCAGTAGGAACTCTCGTCACTGGCCAGGAACACCGCGAGCTGCGCGATCTCCTCGGGCTTGCCGACGCGTCCCAGCGCGACCTTCTTGCCGACCCAGGCCATGTCGATCTCCGCCCCGCCCGCGGCGTCGGCGACCATCTGCGTGTCGATCATGCCGGGATGGACCGAATTGACCCGGATCCCCTTGCGCCCCAGCTCCAGCGCGGCCACCTTCGTCATCCCCCGGATCGCGAACTTGCTCGCGGTGTAGGCGACGAGGAACGGCATGCCGGCCAGACCCTCCACAGAGGACACGTTGATGATCGAGCCGCCACCGGCCCGCGTCATCGGTTCAACGACCGAGCGCATGCCGAGAAACGCCCCGATCTGGTTGATGCCGATGACGCGTTCGTAATCGGCCAGTGACGTGTGCGCCAGCTCCGAGAAGTGCAGGATTCCCGCGTTGTTCACCAGCACGGTGAGGCCGCCGAACTCGTCCTCGGCGCGCCGCACCGCGGCGGCCCAGTCGTCCTCGCGCGACACGTCGAGGTGCTGGTAGACGGCGCCGATCTCCTCGGCGAGCGCCTTGCCGTCGTCGTCGGCGACGTCGGCGACCATCACCTTCGCGCCCTCCGCGGTGAACCGCCGGGCCGCGGCCGCGCCCTGTCCCCTGGCCGCGCCGGTGATCAGCGCGGTCTTCCCGTCGAGGCGTCCCATCACATCATCTCGTCGGTCAGCGGCAGGTACACCGACTTGAGCTCGGTGTAGGCCTCGATGGAGGACTTGCCGCCCTCGCGGCCCAGCCCGGACTGCTTGAAGCCGCCGAAGGGCAGGTGCGGCTCGATCTGGAAGCCGTTGATGCCGATCGTGCCGGCCCGCAGCTTGCGCGACACGCGGAAGGCGCGCTGGACGTCGGCGGTGAACAGGCCCGCGCCGAGGCCGTACTCGGTGTCGTTGGCCAGGCGCACGGCCTCGTCCTCGTCGGTGAACGGGACGACCGCGAGCACCGGGCCGAAGATCTCCTCCTGCGCGATGGTGGCGTGGTTGTCGACGTCGGCGAAGATGGTCGGGCCGACGAAGTTGCCGTTCGCCAGATCGCCGCCGAGCCGCTCGCCGCCGGTGACCAGCCGGGCGCCCTCGGCCTTGCCCTTCTCGATGTACCCGAGCACCCGTTCCAGCTGCTTGGCGTTGATCAGCGGGCTCGCCATGACCCCCGGGTCGAACGGGTCGCCGTAGGTCATCGCCTGCGCCATGCCCTGCGCGGCGCCGAGGAACTCGTCGTAGACGTCGCGGTGCACCAGTGCCCGGGTGTTGGCGACGCACGCCTGGCCGGACAGGCCCATCGTGACCGCGCCGACGACGGTCGCGGCGGCCAGCGCGACGTTGGGCGCGTCGGCGAACACCAGCGCCGGACTCTTGCCGCCGAGTTCGAGCGAGACCCGCTTGAGCGTGCCCGCGGACGCCTCGACGATGTGCTTGCCCACCGCGCGGCTGCCGGTGAAGCTGACCTTGTCCACCCCGGGGTGGGTGATCAGCGCTTCGCCGACCGGGTCGCCGGGGCCGGTGACGACGTTGAGCGTGCCGGCCGGCAGCCCGGCTTCGACGAGCAGCTCGACCATGCGCAGCACGGTGAACGTGCAGTACTCCGAAGGTTTGAGCACGATGGTGCACCCGGCCGCGAGCGCCGGGGCGACCTTCTGCGCGAACAGCAGGAACGGCGCGTTCCACGGCAGGATCGCCGCGACCACGCCGATCGGCTCGCGGAAGGTCATCGCCAGGTGGTCGCCGCCCTGGTACGGCGTCAGGGTCTCGCCGCCGAGCTTGTCGACCCAGCCCGCGTGGTGGTCGAACACGTCCGCCGCGGCGCCGACCGAGGTCGCGTAGATCGTGCTGCTGAACGACAGCGGCACCGAGTTGTCCAGCGCCTGCAACGACCGCAGCTCCTCGGCGTGCTCGCGCAGGAGGTCCGCGTACCGGTGCAGAACCGCGACACGCGTGCTCGCGCGGGAGTTCGACCAGGTGCCCGACTCGAACGCCACGCGGGCCGAGGCGACCGCGGCGTCGACGTCGGCCTCGGTGGCGATGGCGAACTCGCCGATCTCCTCACCGGTCGCCGGGTGCAGGTGGGTCCAGGAGTCGCCGCCGGTGCCGGGGCCCCACTGGCCGTCGAGGTAGAGCTGACCGGTCTTGAGGCCGACGGATTCGCGGTGCGGCTGCACGGTGAGTGTCATGGGAGCTCCAGGATCTCGGTGGCGGCGAACATGGTGTCGGGGTCTCGGTCGTCGAAGTGGGCGCCCACGGTGGCCGCGAGCTCGCCGGCCGTCCACAGCGGACCGGCGGTGTCGAACCGCTGCTCGACGGCGGGTGGTTTCAGCAGCGCGACCATGCCGCCGTGCACGACGAACACCTGGCCGTTGATGCGTTCGGCCCGCTCCGAGGCGAGGAACGCGACGAACGGGGCGACGTGGTCCACCGACAGCGGATCGACGCCGCCGTCCGGCGCGTCGCCGAAGACCGCGGCGGTCATGGCGGTGCGCGCGCGGGGACAGATGGCGTTGGCCCGCACCCCGTACCGCGCGGCGCCCCGGGCAGCGGCGACGGTGAGGCCCACGATGCCGGCCTTGGCGGCCGCGTAGTTGGGCTGCCCGGCGGATCCGACGAGGAACGCCTCGGAGGCGGTGTTGATGATCCGCGCGAACACCGGCGCGCCGGTGGCCTTGGACTGGGCGCGCCAGTGCGCGGTCGCGTTGCGGGACAACAGGAAATGCCCGCGCAGGTGCACCCGGATCACGGTGTCCCACTCCTCGTCGGACATCGAGAACAGCATCCGGTCGCGCAGCACCCCGGCGTTGTTGACGACGACGTGCAGCCCGCCGAAGTGGTCGAGCGCGGCTTCGACGAGGGCGTCGGCGGTGGCGCGCTCCCCCACGTCCCCGGCGACGAGCAGCGCCCGGCCGCCCTCGGCTTCGATCTCCTCGACGACGGTCTTCGCGGCCTCCGTGACGTCGTTGAGGACGACCGAGGCACCCGAACGGGCCAGCGCCAGCGCCTCCGCCCGGCCCAGTCCCGCCCCGGCGCCGGTCACGATGGCCACCCGCGGTTCCCGCATACCTTCCACGACGGTCAGACTAGAATCTGTTCTCGCCCCGGACAACCCCCAGTTTCTGCCGTTTACTCCACGATGAACAGCGCATTCTTCGGACAAGCCGCGATCGCCTGCGAAACACGTTCTACTTCTGATTCGGGCACCGACGGGTGACTGATGCGCAACTCCTCGTCGTCGTCCAGCTCGAAGACGGCGGGCGCGAACCCGATGCACACCTCGTTCGCCTCGCACAGCGACCGGTCGACGGCGACCTCCATGGCTTTCCTCCTCGGCTGCGGAGCTGATAGAAATAGAACGTGTTCTAGACTAGCGCCACGGACCGGTCTGCTTCCAGCAACGACCGGGCGGGCCGGAGGTGACGCATGCGGATCAGCTACACGCCCGAGCAGGACCGGCTGCGCGACGAGCTGCGCGAATACTTCGCGAGGCTGATGACCCCGGAGCGGCGCGAGGCGCTGGCCGGGGACGGCGGCGAGTACGGGGATGGCAAGGCCTACAAGGAGATCGTGCGCGAGCTGGGCCGGGACGGCTGGCTCGCGATCGGGTGGCCGGAGGAGTGGGGCGGGCAGGCCAGGCCCATGCTCGACCAGCTCGTCTTCACCGACGAGGCGGCCGTGGCCGGGGTGCCGGTGCCGTTCCTGACGGTCAACACGATTGGGCCCACGATCATGCGGTTCGGCACGCCGGAGCAGAAGGCGTTCTACCTGCCCCGCATCGCCGGCGGCGAGCTGCACTTCTCGATCGGCTACTCGGAGCCGGAGGCGGGCACCGACCTGGCGTCGCTGCGCACCCGCGCGGTCCGGGACGGCGACTCCTACGTCGTCAACGGCCAGAAGATGTGGACGAGCCTGATCGAGTACGCGGACTACGTGTGGCTGGCCGCCCGCACCGATCCGGACGCGAAACGGCACAAGGGGCTGAGCATCCTGGTCGTGCCGACCGACGCGCCCGGCTTCTCCTGGACGAAGGTGCGCACCGTCGCCGGGCCGGGCACGAGCGCGACCTACTACGACGACGTGCGCGTGCCGGTGTCCGCCCGGATCGCCGACGAGAACGCGGGCTGGCCGCTCATCACCAACCAGCTCAACCACGAGCGCGTGGCGCTGACCTCGGCCGCGCCGATCATCTCCGCGCTGGACGAGGTGCGCAGGTGGGCGCAGGAGACCAAGCAGCCGGACGGCAGCCGGGTCATCGACGCCGAGTGGGTCCGGACGCACCTGGCCCGCGTGCACGCCCACGCCGAGTATCTCAAGCTGCGCAACTGGCGGATCGCCTGGGCCGCGGGTTCGGACGAGCTGGGCGCGGCGGAGGCCTCGGCGACGAAGGTGTTCGGCACCGAGCTGGCGATCGAGGCGTACCGGCTGCTGATGGAGGTCGTCGGGCCGGGCGCGGTGGTGCGTGCCGGCTCCCCCGGCGCCGTGCTGCGCGGACGGCTGGAACGCGCCCACCGCTCGGCGCTGATCCTGACCTTCGGCGGCGGCACGAACGAGATCCAGCGCGACCTGATCGCGGCGACCGCCCTGTCCCTGCCCGTGACCCGCTGAGGAGGAACCCGTGGACTTCGCGTTGAGTGCGGACGTCACCGAACTGGCCGCGCTCGCCGGCCGCATCCTGTCCGAGCGCGCTTCGGCGAGCCCGCACGGCGAGGGCGGATTCGACCGCGCGGTGTGGCAGGAGCTGGCGCGGGCCGGGGTGATCGACGCGGCGCTGCCCACCGCGGTCGGGGGCGGCGGCCTCGGGCTGCTCGGGCAGTGCGCGGTGCTGACCGAGGTCGGCCGCGCCGTCGCCGAGGTGCCGTACCTGCCGACCGTGGTGGCCGCGTCCGCGATCGCCGGGTCCGGAGACGGGCGGCTGATCGAGCAGTGGGTCGTGCCGGCGGTGCGTGGTCAGGCGGTGCTGGCGCTGGCGCTGCCGGACGCGGGCGCGCCGTGCGGTTTCACGGCGGAACCGGACGGCGGCGGTTGGCGGGTCTCGGGCGCGCAGACGGCGGTGCCGTTCGCCGCGTTCGCCGACGCGCTGGTCGTGCCCGCGCACACGCCCGAGGGGACCGCGGTGTTCGTGGCCGCCGCGGACGGGGTGCGGCCGCAGAGCGTGGTGGACCACGCCGACGCCGGGCTGGTCGAGCTGAACGGGGTCCCGGCTTCGCGGTTGCCGGAGGTGTCCGTGGTCGAGCACGCCACGGTCGGGTTGTGCGCGCAGCAGCTCGGTGTGCTGGAGAGCGCGTTGCGCCGCACGGCGGAGTACGCGCGGCAGCGTGAGCAGTTCGGGCACGCGATCGGCGCCTTCCAGGCGGTGCGGCAGCGGCTCGCGGACGCCTACATCGACGTCGAAGCCGTGCGGCTGACGCTGTGGCAAGCCGCGTGGCGCCTGTCGGAGGGGCTGCCCGCGGGGCCCGAGGTCGCGACGGCGAAGTACTGGGCCGCCGAGGCAGGGCACCGCGTCGCGCACACCGCCGTCCACATCCACGGCGGGGTCGGCATCGACACCGACCACGAGTTGCACCGGTACTTCGTGGCGGCCAAGCGGCTGGAGTTCGCCCTCGGCGGGGCGACCGCGCAGCTGCGGGTGCTGGGCGACCTGCTCGCGACGTCATGACGGTCACCGAGATGCTGCTGGCGCGTGCCGCGGACGACGGCCCCGGCCTGCGGTTCGAGGACTCGGCGTGGACCTGGCGGGAGCACGTGCAGCAGTGCGCCGACCACGCGGCGGTGCTGCGTTCGTTGCTGACCGGGCCGGTGAAGCACGTGGGTGTGCTGGCGGACAACGTGCCGTCGTTCTCGTTCCTGCTCGGCGGGTGCGCGTTCGCGGGGTCGGTGCTGGTCGGGCTGAACCCGACGCGCCGGGGCGCGGCGCTGGAGCGGGACATCCGGCTCGCCGACTGCCAGCTGGTGCTGACCGAGGGGCGGCACGCGGCGTTGCTGGGCGGCGTGGACGTGCCGGTGCTGGACCTGGACGGGCCGGAGTGGGCCGCGTTGCTGGATTCCTGCGCGGGCTCGCCGCTGTCCCCGGTGCCCGCGACGCCCGCGGACCTGCTGATGCTCATCTTCACCTCCGGCACCAGCGGCGACCCGAAGGCGGTGCGGTGCACGCACGAGAAGATCGCCTTCCCCGGGCAGATGCTGGCCTCCCGCTTCGGACTGTCCGGTTCGGACTGCGTGTACCTGTCGATGCCGATGTTCCACTCCAACGCGATCATGGCCGGGTGGTCGGTCGGGCTCGCCGCGGGCGCGGCGCTGGCGATGCGGCGGCGGTTCTCGGCGTCCGGTTTCCTGCCCGACGTGCGGCGGTTCGGCGCCACCTACGCGAACTACGTGGGCAAGCCGCTGTCCTACGTGCTGGCGACGCCCGAGTCGCCGGACGACGCGGACAACCCGCTGCGGATCGTGTACGGCAACGAGGGCGCGGAGGCGGACCTGGCCGAGTTCGGCCGCCGGTTCGGCTGCCACGTGGTGGACGCGTTCGGCTCGACCGAGGGCGGGATCGGGTTCGCGCGGACGCCGGACACGCCACCGGGGTCGCTGGGGCCGTTGCCGGAGGGGGTCGCGGTGCTGGACCCGGAGACCGGCGCGGTGTGCCCGCCCGGCGTGGTCGGGGAGCTGGTGAACACCGCCGGTGCGGGGGCGTTCGCGGGCTACTACAAGAACCCCGAGGCGGACGCCGAGCGGCTCCGGGACGGCCGGTACCACACCGGCGACCTGGCGTACGTGGACGAGAACGGGTTCTGCTTCTTCGCCGGGCGGCTCGGGGACTGGCTGCGGGTCGACGGCGAGAACCTCGGCACCGCACCCATCGAACGGGTCCTGCTGCGGCACCCGGCGATCGCCGAGGCGGCGGTGTACGCGGTGCCGGATCCGGCGGTGGGCGACCAGGTGATGGCCGCGCTGGTGCTGTCGGGACCGCTGTCGCCCGAGGAGTTCGGGGAGTTCCTGGCCGCGCAACCGGACCTCGGGCCGAAGCAGCTGCCACGGTTCGTGCGCCTTGTCAACGAACTCCCGCGGACATCCACGTACAAGATCGTGAAACGGCGGCTGGCGGCGGAGGGGACGCGGTGTTCCGATCCGGTGTGGTCGCGTGGCGGCAAGGAAAGCGTCTACTCGCCGACACCTGCGGTGCCTACGGTGGGCTGATGCGCAGGTTCGCCGCGGTCGTGGCCGTCCTTCTGACCGTCTTCGTCACCCCGGTCGCGAACGCCGCCCCGGTCAAGCTGACCGCGAGCGACTTCCGACTGAAGGAAAGCGCTTCCAACTCCGTGATCAGCGCGCTGGACGGGGTGCTGCCGACAGTGTCGTTCTCCGCGGTGCTGGACAGCGCCAACCGCAGCGCGTCGTCGTGCGACCCGGGCGCCACGGGCCAGGTGGCGGCGTTCTGCTGGAACTCCGGCGACAACGACACGACCGACTGGTACCCGCAGGGCGTCACCACGACGGCCGACGCGTACGGGGACGGGTTGTACGAGGGCCGCACGGCGGTGCTGGCGAGCTGGTACTACGCCGGTTCCGGGGCGAACAAGGGCGTGCGGGTCTCGTTCGTGGACTACTCGACTCTGAAGTACCGGCACGTGCTGCTGGTCGAGCCGTACACGAATTCGGCCGGGCAGCCGGACTTCCGGGCGGTGACCGTGCACGCGGGCGGGATCTTCCTGTACGGGTACTACCTCTACGTGGCCGACACGTCGGGCGGGTTCCGGGCCTTCGACCTGCGGCACATCTGGCAGGTGCGGACCGGCGACAGCGCGGCGATCGGACGGCAGGCGGACGGCACGTACGAGGCGCACGACTACGCGTACGTGCTGCCGCAGGCGCTGCGCTTCGTCGACTCGGCGGCCAGTGGGGTGACCGAGCTGCGGTTCTCGGCGGCGTCGCTGGACCGGACGAGCACGCCGGACAGCGTGGTGGTGCCGGAGTACAACGCGGACGGCACGGGCACGCGGGTGGTGCGCTTCCCGATCGACTACACGGACCGCAAGTTCGCCGAGTCCGCCGACGGCTACACGCACGCCACGGAGGCCTACCGGGTGGGCATCAGGAGCATGCAAGGCGCGACAGCGATCGACGGGACGTTCTACGTGTCCGCCAGCGCGGGTTCGGGCAGCCGGGGCTCGCTGTGGACGTTCACGGCGTCGTCCGGGCCCACGCAGAAGGCGGGCGTCTTCCCGGCCGGCAACGAGGACCTGAGCTACCGCGGGCCGGCCGACCAGCTGTGGACACTGACGGAGTACCCCGGAAGCCGGTCGGTGTTGGCGGTGCGGCCGTAGCGCCGACACCGCGAGCCGTGGTGTGGTGGCGCGGCCGTGGATCTGCCCGTGAGCCGTGGTGGCTGCGCGGCCGTAGCGCTGACTCCGTGAGCCCTGGCGTGGTGGCGGCGCGGCCGTAGAGCTGCCCGTGAGCCATGGAGGCTGCGGGGCCGTAGCGCTCTCCGCTGGTGGCGGCGCGGCCGTAGAGTGGCCGGCATGGGCAAGGTGTACGCGCTGAACCTGTTCGACGTCGCCGATCGCGCGGAGTACCTGGCGTACTCGCGCCGGTCCGCGGAGGAGGTCGCCACCCACGGCGGCCGGGTCGTGGCACTGGGCAAGTTCCGGGAGGCCGCGACCGGGGACATCGCCCCGCGCCAGGTGATGATCCTGGTCGAGTGGGACTCCCCGGAGGCATTCGAGAGCTACCGCGACGACCCGGCCCTGGCCGACCTCCACCCCCACCGGGAAAACGGGACGTCCTCCTACGTCTGGCACCTGTTCGACCGCCTGGACGACCTGCGCCCGATCCTCAAGGCCGCGGAGTAGCCACGCCACTCCGGGCGCCCAGTCACGGAAGCGGCGCAATGCCCGCCCCCAACCCCTACTCCGGCCAAGGCCCTCCCGGCCAACGCGCTCGGCCCGGCACCGCCCGCAGCAGCACACCCATCCGGGCGCGATCTCCCAACCCAGCGCAGCCCTCCGCCGCGCCCCTCGGCCGCGCCTCAGGGCAATGCACCGGCACCAGCCACCACCCCTGCCACCGGCCCACGGACGCCCGCCCCTACCGGCTCCGGCCACCACCGCAGCAGGTCAGAACGTCGCGTTGATCGGGCGCAGCCTTCGTGGCCCGGTGTCCGGCCGGGCGGGCGGCGGGCCGAGCACGATGCGCGCGTTGGCGACGAAAGCACCTTCCGGCGAGGCCATCACCGGGTCCAGCGTCAGCGCCCGCACCTCCGGGTGGTCCTCCGCCAGCGCCGCCACCCTCAGCACCATGTCCTGCAGCGCCGCGAGGTCCGCGGGTTCGTCGCCGCGGTAGCCGGTCAGCAGCGGGGCGCTCTTCGGCTCGCGGATGAGCGTGGCGGCGTCCACGTCGGTCAGCGGCACCGCCCGGTACGCCCGGTCCCCCAGCAGCGTGCTCACCAGCCCGGACAACCCGAACGACACCAGGCTGCCGAACGACGGGTCGTCCTGCAGCCCGATCAGGCACGAGATGCCCTTCGGCGCCATCTTCTGCACGTAGACGTCCCGCTCGCCGGACACCTCGCTCAGGTCCTCGTACCCGCGCCGCACCGCGTCGGGCGACGCCAGGTCCAGCCGCACGCCCGCGAGGTCCGGCCGTCCGCGCAGGCGTTCGTCCACTGCCTTCACCGTCACCGGGTAGCCGAGCTCCTCCGCGGCTTGGACCGCGGCCTCGGCGCTCGACACCATCCGGAACGGCACCACGTCGATGCCGTAGCACCCGAGCAGCCGCACGATGTCGGCGTCCTCGAGCACCACGTTCTTGTCGCCGCCTGCCAGGATCTCCCGCACGACCTGCTCGGCCTGCTCGACGTGCAGGCCGTCGGGGCGGATCAGCGTGCCCTGCGGCCGCTGCCGCCACGCCGCGTACCGCACGACCTTCGCCAGCGCGTTCACCGCGCGCTCCGGGCTGGGGTACGACGGGATCGACCCGCGTCCCGGGGCGCCGTCCGGTCCGGGCACGGCCAGCTCGTCCGGCACGCCCTCGGCGGCGAGGAACGTCGACACGATCGGTTTGCCCTGGTCAAGCTCCTGCGCCGCCTCGCGCAGCGCCCGCGCGTACGTGCTGCCCGGGATCGACAGCGGCGGCACGAACACCGCGACCAGAGCGTCGGTCTCCGGGTTGTTCAGCGCCTCCCGCACTGCCGCGGCGAAGTCGTCCGGACCGGCCTGCGGCCCGACGTCCACGGGGTCGAACGCCAGGCGCAGCCCCTGCGCGCGAGCCGTGTCGGCGGCGAGCAGGCCGATCGCGCTGGAGTTGCCGACGATCCCGATCCGTGGACCGGCGGGCAGCGGCTGGTGGGCGAACACGAGCGCGGTGTCGAACAGCTGCGCCAGCGTCTCCACCCGCACCACACCGGCCTGCTCGAACAGGGCCTGCACGCTCGACTCGTCGACCTCGGCGGACGTCGCGGCCAGCTGCGGGCGAACGGCGTGCCGCCCGGACTTCACCGCGACGATCGGCTTGCTGCGCCCGAGCCGCCGCGCGAGGCGGGCGAACTTGCGCGGGTTGCCGAACGATTCGAGGTAGAGCAGGACGAGGTCGGTGCTGGTGTCGGTCTCCCAGTACTGCAGCAGGTCGTTGCCGGAGACGTCGGCGCGGTTGCCCGCGGACACGAACGTCGACAGGCCGAGGCCGCGTGCTTCGGCGTCGGCGAGGATCGCGGTGCCCAGGGCGCCGGACTGGCAGAAGAAACCGGCGCGGCCACGCTTGGGCAGGCGCGGGGCGAGGGTGGCGTTGAGCCGGACCGCCGGATCGGTGTTGAGCACACCGAGGGCGTTGGGGCCGACCACGCGCATGCCGTGCGCGCGTGCTTCGCCGACGAGGCGCAGCTCGGCGTGCAGCCCGTGCGGGCCGGCTTCGCCGAAACCGGCGGTGACGATCAGCAAGGTCTTGACGCCCTTGGCGAGCGCACCGTCCAACACGGACTCGACCTGGTCCGCGGGCACCGCGACGACGGCGAGGTCCACCGGATCCGGGATGTCCACAACGGACGGATACGCACGCACGCCGCGCACCGAGCGGTGCTCCGGGTTGACCGGGTAGACGGTGCCCGCGAAGTCCGCGGCGAGCAGGTTGGACAGGACCGAGTAGCCGACCTTCGTGGGGTCGGCCGAGGCGCCGATGACCGCGACCGACCGCGGGTGGAGGAGGTTGTAGACGCTGCGCGCCTCGGCGGCCTGTTCGCGTGCGCGGGCGACGGCGAGGGACTCCTCGGTCGGGTCGATGTCGAACTCCAGGTGCAGCACGCCCTCCTCGATGGCGCGGCTCACCTGGTAGCCGGCGTCGCGGAAGACGCGCACCATGGCCGCGTTCTCGGCGAGGACCTCGGCGACGAACCGGCGCAGGCCGCTCTCGGACGCGGCGGCGGCCAGGTGCTCCAGCAGGATCGACCCGACGCCGCGCCCCTGGTGCGCGTCGTCCACGACGAACGCCACCTCGGCGGACGGCCCGTCGCCGAGCCGCTCGTACCGCCCCACGGCGATGATGTCGTCCCCGAGCAGGGCGACGAACGCCACGCGGTCGTGGTGGTCGACGACGGAGAACCGTTCGAGGTCCCGCTGCGGGATGCGCGGGTAGGCGCCGAAGTAGCGGAGGTACCGGGTGCGCTCGGAAAGCTTGCCGTGAAAGGCGACGAGGGCGTCGGCGTCACTCGGGACGATGGGTCGCAAGTGGACGGTGCCACCGTCGCTGAGCAGAACGTCGGCCTCCCAGTGGCGGGGGTAGTCGAAGGGATCGCGGGGCCCGTGCTTCTCCCGGTTCGCCCCGTCACCCGCGCCGTCCGCCTGCCCGGGACCGGCGCCGCTGCTGGCCGGCTCCTGGCCCGCATCGCTGGACTCGCCGGCAGCACCGCGCTCGCCGGCACTGCCGCGCTCGCCGGCGCCGCTTCGCTCACCAGCACCACCGCGGCCAGTACCGCCGCTTTCGCCGGCGCCGCCCACCTGCGCAGGCCCCGCGCCCCCACGCTCACCAGCACCGCCCACCTGCGCCTGCCCCGCGCCCCCACGCTCACCGGCACCGGTCAGCGGCTCCTGCTGCCCGCTGCCGCCCGCACTGCCCTGATCACTGCCCACGCCAGCGCCACCCACCTGCTCCTGATCGACACCGCCCAGCCCCGAGCCGCCACCGTCGGCCTGCTCACCGCCGGGAGCCTCGCCACCGGCCGCTCGCTCACCACCGGCGGCCTCGCCACGACCGACACTGCCCACGCCGCCGCCCGACCCCGAGCCGCCACGAGCGGCATGCTCACCGCCCGCGCCGGCACCCCGATCCTGGCCGGCAGCGGCCTGTCCGCCGCCACCCGCCGCCGCGCCGAGGCCGCCCTCCGGGCTCTCCGCTCCCGGCGCGCCACCCCCCTGAACGGGCCTGCCGGCCGGTGCGGCTCCGCGGGGCTCGTCCTCGTGCGGTCCGCCGGGCTTGTCGGTCCTGCTCATCTCACGTCGATTCCTCGGATCGGTCGGGTCAGTCCCTCGGGTCGTCCGGGTCCAGGCCGTGCAGCGGGAACAACGCGCGGCGCGTGTCCCGGATCGCGACGTCGACCGGATCGTCCGCCCCGTCCCCCCAGGAGCGGAACGTGGTGTCCCGGCCGTCGGTCATCTCCGGGGGCAGTTCGGCGCTCGGCGCGGCCCGCAGGACCGTGTTGACCCAGTTCGGCGGCAGCGGCGTCTCGGGCTTCACGTCGCGGTCGAGGACCGTCGCCATGAGGTGCGTCCACGAGCGCGGCACGACCCGGATCAGCTGGTACCCGCCGCCGCCGACGGCCAGCCACCGGCCCTCGGCGTGACGCTCAGCGAGGTCACGGAGAGTAGCGTAGATGGTCCGGTGGCCGTCGACGGAGAGCGCGAGGTCCGCGAGCGGGTCCTCCTCGTGGGAGTCGACACCACACTGGGTGACCAGGATCTGCGGCCGGAACACCTCCAGCAGGGACGGCACGACCGCGTGGAAGGCACGCAGCCAGCCGGCGTCGCGGGTGCCCGGCGGCAGCGGCACGTTCACCGACGTGCCCTCGGCCTCCCCGGACCCGGTCTCGGCGCTGTACCCGGTGCCCGGCCACAGCGTGAACGGGTGCTGGTGCAGCGAGACCGTGAGCACACGGGGGTCGCCGTAGAAGGCGGCCTGCACGCCGTCGCCGTGGTGGACGTCGGTGTCCACGTAGGCGATGCGGTCGAAACCGTGGTCGAGCAGCCAGGAGATGGCCACCGCGCAGTCGTTGTAGACGCAGAACCCGGCGGCGTGGTCGCGCATCGCGTGGTGGAGGCCACCTGCGATGTTCACCGCGCGCCGCGCCTCGCCGTCGGCGATCTTGCGCGCCCCGAGCAGGGTCGAGCCGACCACCAGCGCGGAGGCGTCGTGCATGTCGCTGAACACTGGGTTGTCGGCGGTGCCGAGGCCGTGGCCGACGTCCCAGCCCGCGGTCGGCGCGAGCTTGACCGCCGCCAGGTACTCCTCAGCGTGGATGCGGTACAACTCGGTATCGGTGGCGGGCTCGGGCACGAGCAGTTCCACGCCGTCGAGGACCCCCAGCTCAGTGGCGAGCCGCACGGTGAGGTCGAGCCGGACCGGGTTGAACGGGTGCTCACCGCCGAGGTCGTAACCGAGGAGGGCGGGATCCCAGACGACGGCGGGCTGCATGACGTCCGATGGTAGCCGTGAGGAGCGGGATTATCCTCCCGGTCACCTGGGGTGACCGTCGCCCGGAACGACTACCATGGATTGTCGCGGACGAAGGGGACATCGTGAACGATCTCATCGACACCACAGAGATGTACTTGAAGACCATCTTCGAGCTCGAAGAGGAAGGTGTCGTACCGCTGCGCGCCCGCATCGCCGAGCGGCTGCAGCAGAGCGGTCCGACAGTCAGCCAGACGGTGGCCCGCATGGAACGCGACGGGCTGGTGCGCGTCGCCGACGACCGCCACCTGCAGCTCACCGACCACGGCCGGGAACTCGCCATCGCCGTCATGCGCAAGCACCGCCTCGCGGAGCGGCTGCTGCTCGACGTGATCGGGCTGGAGTGGGAGCACGTGCACACCGAGGCCTGCCACTGGGAGCACGTCATGAGCGAGGCGGTGGAGCGCAAGCTGGTCCGGCTGCTCGACCACCCGACCACCTCGCCCTACGGCAACCCGATCCCTGGTCTGGACAAGCTCGGCGAGGGCGGGCTGCCCGCGCCGCCCGCCGAGGCCGACCTGGTGCGCCTGGACGACTTCGCGCGCTCCGGCGGCGGCAAGGCGGAGATCCGGCGCCTCGCCGAGCACATCCAGCTCGACGAAAAACTGATGGTCGACCTGAAGAAGGCGGGAGTCGCCCCCGGCAGCGTCGTTTCGGTGCGCCGCGCGGACGGCGGCGGCACCGCGGAGCTGACCGGCGAGCTCGGCGCGGTGCAGGTGCCCATGTCGGTGCTGCACGCGGTTCTGGCGCAGGCCAAGTGAGCTCCGCGAGCGAGGCCGCGGAGGCGTTCCGGTCCGTGCACGGGCGGTTCCCGGCCGGGGTGTGGTCCGCGCCGGGCCGGGTCAACCTGATCGGCGAGCACACCGACTACAACGACGGTTTCGTGCTGCCGTTCGCCCTGCCGCACCGGCTGGCCGCCGCCGCGTCCCCGCGCGCCGACCAGGTTCTCACCGTGTCCACGCTCGGCTCCGACGGGCGCATCCAGCAAGCCGAGCCCGTCGCGATCCCCGATCTGCGTCCCGGTGGTGTCGATGGCTGGGCCGCGTACCCGGCCGGGGTGGCGTGGGTGCTGCGCGACCACGGCGTCGAGCGCGGCGCCGACGTCGTGCTGGCCGGTGACGTCCCCACCGGCGCCGGGCTGTCCTCCTCCGCCGCGCTGGAGTGCGCGGTGGCGCTGGCCCTGCTCGGGCTGGCCGGTGAAGACGACCCGGGCCTGGAGCGGCGCGCCGAGATCGCCCGCTGGGCTCAGCGCGCCGAGAACGACTTCGTCGGCGCCCCGACCGGCGTGCTCGACCAGACCGCGTCGCTGTGCTGCGTGGACGGTCACGTGCTGTTCCTCGACGTCCGCTCCGGCGAGATGGAACAGGTGCCGTTCGACGCCGCGGCCGCGGGCCTGCGCATCCTGGCCATCGACACACGCGTCAAGCACGCCCACAGCGAGGGCGGTTACGGCGAGCGCCGCAAGGGCACCGAACGCGCGGCCGACCTGCTCGGCGTCAAGGCGCTGCGGGACGTGGGCCCCGGCGACCTGGACGGCGCGCTCGCGCAGCTGCCCGCCGAGCTCGGCCCGCTCGTCCGCCACGTCGTGACGGAGAACCAGCGCGTGCTCGACGTCATCGCGCTGCTCCGGGACGGCCGGATCGGCGGCATCGGCCCGCTGCTGACCGCTTCCCACGCCAGCATGCGTGACGACTACCGGATCTCCTGCCCGGAACTGGACCTCGCCGTGGAGGTCGCCGAAGCCAACGGCGCCCTGGGCGCGCGGATGACCGGCGGCGGGTTCGGCGGCACCGCGATCGCCCTCGTGCCCGAGTCCGCTGTGGACACCGTGGAGGCAGCGGTCACGGAGGCCTTCGACCGCGCGGGCTACCGCGCGCCGCGTGCCTTCGTGGCGGTCCCGTCCCCCGGCGCGGGACGCGACGAGCTGTGATTCGGCGGGGCCGGACCTGTGCGTGGCTCACAGGTTGCTTGTCCACACTGGCGACACCTCCTTTTCGTTCTCGAGAAAGGCTTTCGACGAGACCATGGCTTCCGACTCCTCGCGCCTCAAGCTGATCGTCACGGGCGGTGCCGGTTACGTCGGCAGCGTCTGCACGGCCCGTCTGCTGGAGGCCGGGCACGAGGTCGTCGTCGTGGACGACCTGTCCACCGGCCACGCGGACGCCGTCCCCGACGGCGCGCGCTTCGTCGAGGGCGACGCCGCCGATGCGACGGCGTCCCTGCTCGGCGAGGGCTTCGACGGCGTGCTGCACTTCGCGGCGAAGTCCCTCGTCGGCGAGTCGATGCAGGACCCGGCCAAGTACTGGCACGGGAACGTGATCACCTCCATTCGCCTGCTGGACGCGATGCGGGCGCACGGCACGCCCCGCCTGGTCTTCTCCTCCACGGCGGCCACCTACGGTGAGCCGGAGCGCAGCCCGATCCCGGAGACCGCGCCCACGATGCCGACCAACACCTACGGCGCGTCGAAGCTGGCCATCGACCACGCGATCACCAGCTACGCGCGGGCGCACGGGCTGGCTGCCGTGAGCCTGCGGTACTTCAACGTCGCCGGTGCGTACGGCCGCTACGGGGAGCGGCACACCACCGAGACGCACCTGATCCCGCTGGTGCTGCAGGTGGCCACCGGGGACCGCCCGCACATCGGCATCTTCGGCGAGGACTACCCCACCGACGACGGCACGGCCGTTCGCGACTACATCCACGTGGCCGACCTCGCCGACGCCCACCTGCTCGCGCTGACGCACGCGCGGGCCGGTGAACACCGGATCTACAACCTGGGCAACGGCACCGGGTTTTCCGTGCGCCAGGTCATCGAGGCGTGCCGCGCCGTGACCGGGCACCCGATCCCGGCCGAGGTGGCGCCGCGCCGCGCCGGCGACCCCGCGATCCTGGTGGCGGCCAGCGACCGGGCCCGCGAGGAGCTCGGCTGGAAGCCCGAGCGCGCCGACCTGGAAGGCATCGTCCGCGACGCCTGGCGCTTCACGCAGGAGCGCAAGGCACTCGGGGGCTGATCCCCTCCGGGGCTGATCCCCTCGGGGGCTGGTCCTCTCGGCGGGTGGGCCGGCGCCGGTCGAGGCTTGGCCGGCGCGGCCGGTGCCGATCGGGGCTTGGCCGGTGCCGATCGGGGCTTGATCGGTGCGGCCCGCGCCGATCGCAGCTTGGTCAGTGCGGCCGGTGCGGCCGGTGCCGATCGAGGCTTGGCCGGTGCCGGTCGGGGCTTGGTCTGCGCGGCTGGCCCCGAACAGGGCTTAGTCGGTGCGGCCCGCGCCGATCGCGGTGAGGTCGAGTGGCAGCAGTGCCCAGCGCTCTTGCTCGACTACTTCGGGCCGTCGT
>NZ_JBEXTZ010000044.1:0-63992 GCF_040614195.1 Amycolatopsis sp. NPDC006125 | reverse complement strand
GTCGCCGAGCAGCCGTGTCAAGGCGGGAAAGCGTGCCTTGACACGGCTGGTCGGCGACTAAAGATCGGCTGTGGATCGGGGGGCGGGGGAGGTCTGGTTGGGTTGGCCGCCTGCTTTTCGTTGCCGGGCGGCGGTCGCGTCCGACGTGCCTAGCCGGTCACTTGAAAGGTGGGCAGGATGCGGTCGTAGAGCGCGGTCTTCGCGGTCTCTTCCTGCTCCGTCGGCACCGTCACGCTGACTGCCCACAGGCTGGTGCCCTGCTTGAACACCTTCGCGTACGTCGTGCGGCTCACGGATCCCGCCGGGGCCCTGTCGATGGTCCGGTACATCATCGTCAGGCCGTCCTGCTCGGCCAGCTTCGCCTGGTTGACCAGCTTGAACTCGCCGTTCGAGCGGCTCTTCTCCAGCGCCTTGACGTAGTCGGCGATGTCGTTGCCGGGGAAGTACTTCGGGAAGTGGTTCACCGCCAGCATCTGCGAGCCGTCCGCGGAGACGAACTGCACCAGCGTCGACAGGGGCAGGTCGTCGCCGGCCTGGGAGCTCGTGAACCGCGTCCAGTCGGCAGGCACGTCGACCGTGAAGGTGCCGTCCTGGGCTCCCTTGACGCTCGACGCCTCGCCCGTGCGCCGCTCGAAGACTGTGGGCTGCGGGACCGACGGCGCGGACGTCTCGTCCCGCGACGGGGGCGCCACCGGCTGCGCCCCGATCACCCGCGCCGCGACGAAACCGCCGAACGCGGCGGCCACGAACAGCACCAGCGAAGCCACCACCAGCAACACCGTCGCCGTAGTGCTGCGGCCGGCCGTGGCCGGTGCCGCCAGCGTGGCAGCCGGGCGGGGCGCGGCCAGCGTGTCGGCCGGACGAGGCTGCCCGAACGGCAACGGCCCTGGATCGGCGGCCAGCTCGTTGCTCGCCTCCGCTCGGGGCGGGCCGAACGGCAGGGGACCGGGATCGGCCGCCAGCTCACCGCTCGCCTCCGCGGCACCGTCCTCCAGCACCGGGCTCGCCGAGATCTCCCGAGTGTCGGTGGCCTCCTCGCGCTGACCGCTCGCCGCGGCGAACATCTCCGGTCCGAACAGGACCCGCGGCGCCTTCTCCAGTATCGGGTACAACTGCCGCCGCACCTGCGCCAGCGGCAACCGGTCCCGCGGCTCCTTCGCCATCAACGCGGTGATCAACGGCGCGAGCGGACCGGGCGACGGCCGCGGCACCTCGCCCTTCACGACCTTCCCGATCGTCTCCAGCGGGTCGCCGTCCGCGTCGTACGGCGGGTGGCCCTCCACCGCGCAGAACAACGTCGCGCCCAGACCCCACAGGTCCGCGGCCGGGGTGACGGCTTTGCCGGAAGCCACCTCCGGGGCGATGTACGCCGGCGAACCCAGCGTCATCCCGGTACGGGTCATCGACGCGTCCGACACGTTCCGGGCGATGCCGAAATCGGTGAGCTTGATCCGCCCGTCCTCCGCGACCAGCACGTTCCCCGGCTTCACGTCACGGTGCGTGATGCCCGCGTTGTGCGCGGCCCCCAGCGCCGCGGCCACCGCGTCACCTACCGCGGCGGCCTGCTCGACCGACAGCGGCCCGTGGTCGCGGATCAGCTCGGCGAGGCTGTGCGACGGCAGCAGCTCCATCACGACGAACGGCTCGCCGTCCTGACGTGCGACGTCGTGCAGGGTGATCACGTTCGGGTGAGACAGCACGGCGATGGCCCTGGCCTCGCGCAGCGTCCGCTCACGCAGCTCGTTCGCCTGGCCCGCGGTGACCCCGGGCGGCAGCAGGATCTCCTTCACCGCGACCGGCCGGTGCAGGAACTCGTCGTAGGCCGACCACACCGTGCCCATCGAGCCGGAGCCCAGCACGGAGCGCAGCCGGTACCGCCCGGCCACCACCCTGGTCTCCTCGCTCGAACTCGCCACGGCACCATTGTTGCGGATGCGCGCTCGGTGACTGCGGGCGCTGCCGGGCCGCGAGCAGAGTCACAATCGCGCCCCTTGCCCGCCCCCTACCATCAGACCTATGACTCAGGCTGGGACAACGGCGCCCACCCCGGATTCACCGGACGAGCTGGCCCTCGCCGCCGAGTTCGGGACGCCGCGGCACGAGGACTGGCAACGCCTCGTGGCGGGGGTGCTGACGAAGAGCGGAGTGCTGCCGGAGGACTTCGACGGCGCCCCGGAAAGCCTCCTGACCAGCAAGACCTACGACGGCATCGAGATCCAGCCGCTCTACACGGCGGACGACGCCGCCGCGCCCGCCGGGTTCCCCGGCCTGCCCCCGTACGTGCGGGGCGCGCGGGCCGAAGGCAACGTCGACACCGGCTGGGACGTGCGCGTCCTGCACGGCGGCGCCGACGCGGCCGAGACCAACAAGGCCGTCCTCGCCGACCTGGAGAACGGCGCCTCCTCGGTGTGGCTGCGCGTCGGTGGTGACGCACTGCCACTGGACGCCCTCGCCGACGCACTCAACGAGGTCTACCTCGACCTCGCGCCGATCGTGCTCGACCCCGGCGCCGACTACGAGGCCGCCGCCGACGCGCTGCTCGGGCTGCTCGCCGAAAAGAACATCCCGGACAGCGAGGTCACCGGGACCATAGGCGCCGACCCGATCGCCCTGCGTGCCCGCACCGGCCGGCCGCACGACACCGCCCCCGCCGCCGCGCTCGCGGCCCGCCTGTCCGCCAAGCACCCGAAGCTGCGCACGCTGGTCGTCAACGCCCTGCCCTACCACGAGGCGGGCGGTTCCGACGCGCAGGAACTCGGCGCCGCCATCGCCGCCGGGGTGGCCTACCTGCGTGCCCTCACCGACGCCCGGCTGAGCGTGGACGCGGCCGCCGACCAGCTCGAGTTCCGCTTCGCCGCGACCGCCGACCAGTTCCTCACCATCGCCAAGCTGCGCGCCGCCCGCCGCCTGTGGGCGCGGGTGTGCGAGGTGTCCGGCGCGACCGCAGGCCGCGGCATGCGCCAGCACGCCGTCACCTCGCCCGCGATGTTCACCCGCCGCGACCCGTGGGTGAACATGCTGCGCAGCACCGTCGCCTGCTTTGCCGCCGGTGTCGGCGGCGCGGACGCGGTCACCGTCCTGCCGTTCGACTTCGCGATCGGGCTGCCCGACTCCTTCTCCCGACGGATCGCCCGCAACACCCAGTCGATCCTGCTGGAGGAATCGAAGCTGTCCGGCGTGATCGACCCGGCAGGCGGCTCCTGGTACGTGGAGAACCTGACCGACGCGCTGGCCAACGCGGCCTGGCGCGAGTTCACCGAGATCGAGCGGCAGGGCGGCATCGAGGCGGTCCTGGACTCCGGCGCGCTCGCGGCCCGGCTCGCGGAGACCTGGGCGGCGCGGCAGAAGCGCCTGGCCACCCGCAAGGACCCGATCACCGGCGTCAGCGAGTTCCCGGACCTGCACGAGAAACCGGTCGAGCGCACCCCGGCTCCGTCCGTTGTGGACGAGGGCGGGCTGCCGCGCGTGCGGTACGCGCAGGCCTACGAGGAGCTGCGGGACCGCTCCGACGCGCACCTCGCCGAGACGGGTGAGCGGCCGAAGGTCTTCCTCGCCACGCTCGGCCCGGTCGCCGCGCACACCGCCCGCGCGACCTTCGCGTCCAACCTCCTCCAGGCCGGCGGCATCGAACCGCTCAACCCGGGCGCGGTCGAGGACGTGGTCGCCGCCTTCCGCGAGAGCGGCGCGACGGTCGCCTGCCTGTGTGGCACCGACAAGCTCTACGCCGAGCACGCGGCGGACACCGCGAAGCAGCTCAAGGAAGCCGGCGCCAGGCGGGTGATCCTCGCGGGCAAGGGGCAGTACCCGGGCGTCGACACGTACGTGCACGCGGGCTGCGACGCCCTCGCTGCCCTGGCCGCCATCCTCGACACGCTGGGAGTGAAGTGATGGCCATCCCCGACTTCACCGACGTCGAACTCGGCATCCCCGACCCGGGCAGTCAGACCGGCTGGGCCGAGGCGCTCCACTCGAGCACCGGCAAGGGCGCCGACGCCCTGACCTGGGAAACCCCCGAGGGCATCGGCATCAAGCCGCTCTACACCGCCGAGGACACCGCCGGTCTGGACTTCCTGCGCACGTACCCGGGCATCGCGCCGTTCCTGCGCGGCCCGTACCCGACGATGTACGTCAACCAGCCGTGGACGATCCGCCAGTACGCCGGGTTCTCCACCGCGTCCGAGTCCAACGCCTTCTACCGCCGCAACCTCGCGGCCGGGCAGAAGGGCCTGTCGGTCGCCTTCGACCTGGCCACCCACCGCGGCTACGACTCCGACCACCCGCGCGTCGCCGGTGACGTCGGCATGGCGGGCGTGGCGATCGACTCCATCTACGACATGCGGCAGCTGTTCGACGGCATCCCGCTGGACAAGATGAGCGTGTCGATGACCATGAACGGCGCGGTGCTGCCCGTCATGGCGCTCTACATCGTGGCGGCCGAGGAGCAGGGCGTGCGGCCCGAGCAGCTGGCCGGGACCATCCAGAACGACATCCTCAAGGAGTTCATGGTCCGCAACACCTACATCTACCCGCCGCAGCCGTCGATGCGGATCATCTCCGACATCTTCGCGTACACCTCGCAGCGGATGCCGCGGTTCAACTCGATCTCCATCTCCGGCTACCACATGCAGGAGGCCGGGGCGACCGCCGACCTGGAGCTGGCGTACACGCTGGCCGACGGCGTCGAGTACATCCGCGCCGGGATCGACGCGGGCCTGGAGGTCGACAAGTTCGCGCCGCGCCTGTCCTTCTTCTGGGCGATCGGCATGAACTTCTTCATGGAGGTCGCCAAGCTGCGGGCGGCCCGGCTGCTGTGGGCGAAGCTGGTCAAGCAGTTCGAGCCCAAGTCCGAGAAATCGCTGTCCCTGCGCACGCACAGCCAGACCAGCGGCTGGTCGCTGACCGCGCAGGACGTGTTCAACAACGTCATCCGCACCTGCGTCGAGGCGATGGCCGCGACCCAGGGGCACACGCAGTCGCTGCACACCAACGCGCTCGACGAGGCGCTGGCCCTGCCCACCGACTTCTCCGCGCGCATCGCCCGCAACACCCAGCTGCTGCTGCAGCAGGAGTCCGGCACCACGCGCGTGATCGACCCGTGGGGCGGCAGCGCGTTCGTCGAGAAGCTGACCTACGACCTGGCGCGCAAGGCGTGGGGCCACATCAGCGAGGTCGAGTCGGCGGGCGGCATGGCCCGCGCGATCGACGCCGGCATCCCGAAGCTGCGCATCGAGGAGGCCGCGGCCCGCACCCAGGCGCGGATCGACTCCGGCCGCCAGCCGGTGATCGGCGTGAACAAGTACCAGGTGGTCGACGACCAGCAGATCGACGTGCTCAAGGTGGACAACGCCGGGGTGCGCGCGCAGCAGCTGGAGAAGCTGCGGCGGCTGCGCGAGGAGCGCGACGAGGACGCCACGCAGGACGCGCTGCGCCGTCTCACCGCGGCCGCGGAAGGCTCGGGCAACCTGCTGGAGCTGGCCGTCGACGCGGCCCGCGCGAAGGCGACCGTCGGCGAGATCTCCGACGCGCTGGAGAAGGTGTGGGGCCGCCACGCCGGGCAGATTCGTACGATCTCCGGGGTGTACCGCGACGAGGTCGGGAAATCCGGGAACGTGGAGAAGGCACGCGCGCGGGTCGAGGCGTTCGCCGAGGCGGAGGGGCGCCGTCCGCGCATCCTCGTCGCCAAGATGGGGCAGGACGGGCACGACCGCGGCCAGAAGGTGATCGCCACGGCGTTCGCCGACCTCGGCTTCGACGTCGACGTGGGCCCGCTGTTCTCCACGCCGGCCGAGGTCGCGCGCCAGGCGATCGAGGCGGACGTGCACGTCGTCGGCGTGTCCTCGCTGGCCGCCGGTCACCTGTCGCTGGTGCCCGCGCTGCGTGAGGAGCTGGCCCAGCTCGGGCGCGAGGACATCATGATCGTGTGCGGCGGCGTCATCCCGCCGCAGGACTACGACGAGCTGCGGGCCGCGGGCGCGTCGGCGATCTTCGGGCCGGGCACGGTCATCGCGGACGCCGCGCTGGACCTGCTCGACCAGCTCGAGCAGCGGGAGTCCTGAGCCCTTGCCGCGCAAGATCGACGTCGGTGCCTACGCCAAGGGTGTGCTCGCGGGCGACCGCGGCACGCTGTCCAGGGCGATCACGCTGGTCGAGTCCCAGCGGCCGGACCACCGGCAGCTGG
Source organism: Amycolatopsis sp. NPDC006125 (assembly GCF_040614195.1). NCBI lineage: Bacteria > Bacillati > Actinomycetota > Actinomycetes > Pseudonocardiales > Pseudonocardiaceae > Amycolatopsis > Amycolatopsis sp. NPDC006125. The sequence goes on along the minus strand of NZ_JBEXTZ010000044.1, from coordinate 57,814 downwards.
CCCAGGAGCTGCTGGTCGAGCTGCTGCCGCACGCCGGTGGCGCGCGGCGCGTCGGGATCACCGGCGTGCCCGGGGTCGGCAAGTCGACCTTCATCGACCAGCTCGGCACCGACCTGACCGAGTCCGGCCACCGGGTCGCGGTGCTGGCCGTGGACCCGTCGTCGACGCGGACCGGCGGCAGCATCCTCGGCGACAAGACCCGCATGGCGCGGCTGGCCAACGACCCGGCCGCGTTCATCCGGCCGTCGCCGACGTCCGGCACGCTCGGCGGCGTCGCCCGCGCCACCCGCGAGACGATCGTGCTGATGGAGGCCGCCGGGTACGACGTCGTGCTGGTCGAGACCGTCGGCGTCGGGCAGTCCGAGGTGACCGTGGCGAACATGGTCGACTGCTTCCTGTTCCTGACGCTGGCCCGCACCGGCGACCAGTTGCAGGGCATCAAGAAGGGCGTGCTGGAGCTCGCCGACGTGATCGCGGTGAACAAGGCCGACGGCGAGCACGAGCGCGACGCCAAGCGCGCCGCGCGGGAACTGGCCGGGGCGCTGCGGATGATCTACGGCCCGGACGCGGCGTGGACGCCGCCGGTGCTGACCTGCAGCGGGCTCAACGACATCGGCCTGGACACGGTGTGGCAGCAGATCGAGCGGCACCGGGAAACGCTGGCGGGATCCGGCGAGCTGGACCGCAAGCGCAAGCAGCAGCAGGTCGACTGGACCTGGGCCATGGTGCGCGAACAGCTGCAGGCCCGCCTCGCCGAGCACCCGGGCGTGAAAGCGCTGGTACCCGAGGTCGAGGAGGACGTCCGGGAGGGCAGGCTGACCGCCACGCTGGCCGCGCAGAAGATCTTGGACGCCTTCTCCGCGTGAGTCTCCTTGTTGACGGGTAACCGAACCGGCACACTGGGCAGCATGGTCAAGGTGCGTGCCGTGCTCGCGGGTCTGATGCTGACGACGATGGTCACGTTCGCCGTGCCCACCGCGCCCGCGCTCGCCGCGCCGGTGGCCGTGCACGTCGCCGCCGACGTGGTGGCGCAGCAGACCACGGACCCCGGGCCGCGCATCAACCCCGACGAGAACAGCAAGGCCAACCAGGAGAAGACGAAGAACAAGATCATCGTCGGGGTGCTCGCCGCGGTGCTCGCCGCCATCGTCCTCTGGGGACGGAGCGTGCGGCGCAAGAAGCGCAAGGCCTCCAGCTGACCACACGCGGCGCATTCGGTTACGCCGTATTCCGTAGTGCCGCTCGCCGCAGATCCACTACCGGCCGTCGCCCAGCGTGAGATCCGGTTCGAAGATTGCTCCTTGCATGGTGCAGGATTGCGTCAAATGGGTTACGTAGTTCTCGGTGTGTATGGAGGTGCGGCGTGACCGTGCTGGACTCCCGCCCGGAGGTGCCCGGTGATCACGGTGGTCGCCCTACCTCGTTCGAGGCGTCGGACGCGCTGATCACGGCGGACGGCGTCAGCATGGCTCCCGTGACCGATCTCGGTGCGGGCCGGGGCCCCTTCTGGCTGGACGAGTGGCTCGAGCGCGGCGGCACGGACCTGGTCGCCTGGCGCCGCCACATCCACGCCCACCCGGAGCTGGCGCGCCACGAGTTCGCGACCACCGAGCTGATCTGCGACATCCTGCGCTCGGCCGGTCTCAGCCCGGAGATCCTGCCCGGCGGCACCGGTGTGGTGTGCGACGTCGGATCGGGTGACCGCTGCGTCGCGCTGCGGGCCGACATCGACGCGCTGCCGCTCACCGAGGCGACCGGCCTGCCCTACTCGTCGACGGTGGACGGCGCGGCGCACGCCTGCGGGCACGACGCGCACACCGCGATCCTGCTCGGCGCGGCCAAGGCCCTCGCGTCGGCGCCCGAGCTGCCCGGACGCGTGCGGCTGATCTTCCAGCCGGCCGAGGAGGTCATGCCCGGCGGCGCGCTCGACGTGATCACCGCGGGTGGTCTCGACGGCGTCGACCGGATCTTCGGCCTGCACTGCGACCCGCGGGTCGAGGTCGGCAAGATCGGCACCCGCGTCGGCGCGCTGACGTCGGCCGCCGACCTCATCGAGCTGCGGCTGACCTCGCCCGGCGGGCACACCTCCCGGCCGCACCTGACCGCCGACCTGGTGCACGCGCTGGGCGTCGCGATCACCTCGCTGCCGTCGCTGCTGTCCCGGCGGGTCGACCCGCGCTCCGGCACCGTGCTGGTGTGGGGCGCGGTGCACGCCGGGCAGGCCGCCAACGCGGTGCCCGAGGAGGGCGTGCTGCGGGGCACGCTGCGGACGGCCGAACACGAGGTGTGGAAGGCGCTGGAGCCGCTCGTCCGCTCGTCGGTGGAGTCGCTGCTGACGCCCTACGGGGTCGGTTTCGAGCTGGACTACCGCCGCGGGGTGCCGCCGGTCGTCGGCGACGAGGACAGCACGGCGCTGCTGCGCGCCGGCATCGAGGCGGCCCTCGGCGACGATGCGGTGACCGGTACCGAACAGTCGTCGGGCGGCGAGGACTTCGCCTGGTACCTGGAGCACGTGCCGGGCGCCTTCTGCCGCCTCGGGGTGTGGTCCGGCGAAGGCGACCAGCGCGACCTGCACCGCCCCACCTTCGAACTGGACGAGCGCGCGCTGCACGTCGGCGTCCGCGTCCTGGTCCACACCGCGCTGGCCGCCCTGGCCTGACCAGCACGAACAAGGCCGGCGAGCGTCTGGGTGACGCTCGCCGGCCTTCGCTTGTCCACAGGGCCGGCGGTTGTCCACAGGGGTTGTGGACAAGCCGGGGTCAGGATGTGATACCGCGGCAGGGGCGGGTGCGCAGGTCGTCCACGTAGTCCGTCGGCGCGCCCGCGGCCTCGGCGGCGTCGGCGAGCACGCCCAGGTACCGGGCCGACGGCAGACCGCCCTCGTAGGCGTCCAGCACGTACAGCCAGGCCAGCGCGGAGCCGTCCATCGTCTGCACGCGGAGCCGGATCTTGTTGTGCATGCCCAGCTCGCCGCCTTCCCAGCTGTCCAGCCGGGCCTCGTCCAGGGGCGTCACGTCGTACAGCACGACGAAGACCCGGGAGCCCGGGTCTTCGACGATGGTCGCCAGGGCGCCTTCCCAGCCGAGGTCCTCGCCTCCGAAGGTCAGCCGCCACCCCTCCAGCCAGCCCGTGCCGGCCATGGGCGAATGCGGCGCCCGCTCCATCATCTGATTCGGATCCATGTTGGACCCGTAGGCGGCATACAACGGCACGCGCACAGCCTAGCCGCCCATCGCTCACCCGACCGGACGTACTCCAGGTGTCGCGGCCTAAGGTTGTGGATGAGGTGCGCGTAAGGAGGAGGAGACCACGTGACCAGGATCGTGATCATGGGCGGCGGACCGGCGGGCTACGAGGCGGCGCTGGTGGCCGCACAGCACGGCGCCGACGTCACGATCGTCGAGAAGGACGGGCTCGGCGGCGCGTGCGTGCTCTACGACTGCGTCCCGTCGAAGACGTTCATCGCCTCCTCCGGCGCCCGCGCGAACATGCACGGCCTCGGTGAGCTGGGGATCATCACCGACATGGCCGACACGAGCGTCGACCTGCGCACCGTGCACGGCCGGGTCAAGGGCCTCGCGCTCGCCCAGTCCGCCGACATCCGCGCCCGCGTGCAGCGCGAAGGTGTGAAAGTCCTCACCGGCGAGGGCCGGTTCGACGACGACGAGCCCGGCCTGGCCACCCACAAGGTGCGCGTCACGAAGGCCACCGGCGACGTCGACGTGCTCGACGCCGACGTCGTCCTGATCGCCACCGGCGCCACCCCGCGCGTGCTGCCGGGCGCGGTGCCCGACGGCGAGCGCATCCTCGACTGGCGTCAGCTCTACGACCTGCCGGAACTGCCCGAGCACCTGGTCGTGGTCGGGTCCGGCGTGACCGGCGCCGAGTTCGCCTCCGCCTACACCGAGATGGGCGTCAAGGTCACCCTCGTCTCCAGCCGCGACCGCGTCCTGCCGCACGAGGACGCGGACGCCGCCGCCGTGCTGGAGGAGGTGTTCGCCCAGCGCGGCAACACCGTCGTCAAGCACGCGCGCGCCGAGCGGGTCGAGCGCACCGAGAAGGGCGTCGAGGTCCACCTGCAGGACGGCCGCGTCATCGAGGGCACCCACGCGCTGATGACCGTCGGCTCGGTGCCCAACACCAAGGACATCGGCCTGGAGCGGGTCGGCATCGAGCCCGGCCCCGGCGGGTTCATCACGGTCGACCGCGTGTCCCGCACCAGCGTCCCCGGCATCTACGCGGCCGGCGACTGCACCGGTGTGCTGATGCTCGCGTCGGTGGCCAGCATGCAGGGCCGGATCGCGATGTGGCACGCGCTCGGCGAGGGCGTCGCGCCGATCAAGCTGAAGACGGTCGCCGCGAACGTGTTCACCCACCCGGAGATCGCGACCGTCGGCATCAGCCAGAGCGCGATCGACTCCGGCGAGGTGCCTGCCCGGACCATCATGCTGCCGCTGGCGACCAACGCGCGGGCCAAGATGGAGGGGCTGCGCCGCGGTTTCGTGAAGCTGTTCTGCCGTCCGGCGACCGGTGTGATCGTCGGCGGCGTGGTCGTGGCGCCGACGGCGAGCGAGCTGATCCTGCCGATCGCGCTGGCCGTGCAGAACCAGCTGACAGTCGACCACCTGGCGCTCACCTTCGCGGTGTACCCGTCGCTGTCCGGCTCCATCACGGAGGCCGCGCGGCAGCTGATGCGGCACGACGACCTGGACTGACGTCACGGTTCGGTGTCGGGGGCCAACCCCGGCACCCGGCGGCGCGCCTTAAGGGCCATCAGCTCTACCGCCGTGAGGCCGCCATGAGAACAACCGCCATCGCCGCCGGCTTCTTCGCGACCCTGGTCGCCGCCACGCCGGCGTTCGCGCAGACCACCACCACTTCGCCGGAGGAAACCAGCTCGGCGGAGGAGACCACTTCGGCGCCGATGCCCGTCTGGTTGAAGCTGTCCGCGTACAGCGGGCACGCCGGCGAGCAGGTCTCGGTCGCCGCCGCGTGCGACGCCGAAGCCAGTCCACTCACCACGCGAGCCTTGCGGGTGACGCAGCCGCTCGCGGCGAACGCGGAGGGTCATCAGCCGTGGGCGTTGTTCGCCGAAACGGTGATCCGCGATGTGCCGGAAGGCTCCTATCCGGTGTCGTTCCACTGCGGTGGGGAACCGGTGACCGTCTACTTCACCGTGCTCGACCGGGATTCGTCGGCCGCGCCGGGCAAGGCGGACCAGAGCCCGGGGCAGACGCGGGTCGTGCCGCGGGGCGCGCCGCAGACCGGTGACGGGTCGCTGGCGCCGTGATCCGGGCGGCGTTCGCCGCGGTGCTGGGCCTGCTCCTGCTGTGCGGTTGCGCCGCATCGCCGGAGCAGGCCCGGCCGGTCGCGGCTCCCGCTGCCGTGGAGATCCCGGCGATCGGGGCGCGCTCGACACTGATCCCGTTGGGGCTCAACGAGGACGGGACGGTGGAGACGCCGCCGGTGACTTCGCCAGGGCAGGCGGGCTGGTATTCACACGGCCCGGCGCCGGGGGAGCGCGGGCCCGCGGTGGTGCTCGGGCACGTCGACGGCAACCGGCGGCCGGGGATTTTCGCGCGGTTGGGGGAACTCTCGCCCGGTGACCGGGTGGAGGTGTCGCGTGTGGACGGTTCACGCGCTGGTTTCGTGGTGACCCACGTGGAGCGGGTGGCGAAGGCGGAGTTCCCGACCGCCGCGGTGTACGGCGACACGGCCGGCCCGGAGCTGCGGCTCATCACCTGCGGCGGCGAGTTCGACCGGGCGGCGCGCAGTTATCGGGACAACGTGATCGTGTACGCCGTTCTCGGCTGACCCGTTTTTGTCGGGGGTGGCTGCCAGACTGTGACCACTGGCACAACTCCTGGTGGAAGGGATGTTCGAGATGACTCTGCGCGACACCGCTTGGCCCGAGGGCACGCCGGCGTGGGTCGACCTGATGGTGGCCGATCCGAAGCGGGCGGCCGAGTTCTACGGTGGGCTGCTCGGCTGGCGGTTCGAGGACCAGGGCGAGGAGTACGGGCACTACACGATCGCGACGCTGGAGGGCAGAGCCGTAGCCGCGGTCGGCCCGTTACCACCCGCGGTGGACGACCAGGGCGCGGCGTGGACGACGTACCTGGCGGTCGCCGACGTCGACAAGACGACCGCGAAGATCAGCGAGGCAGGCGGTCAGGTGCTGTTGCCGCCCGGCGATGTCGGCGATTCGGGCCGGATGGCGATCGCGGCCGACCCGACGGGCGCGGCGTTCGGCCTCTGGCAGGCGAAGGGGCACATCGGCGCGGGAATCGCGAACGTGCCGGGCACGCTGGTCTGGAACGAGTGCATGACACGCGACTTCGACTCGGCGAAAGGTTTTTACGGCCGAGTGTTCGGCTACCGCTTCGACGACCTGTCCGCAGACGGCTTCGTCTACGCGGCGCTGAACGTGGACGACCGGACGGTCGGCGGGCTGGGACAGCTGCCGCCGGAGGTCCCGGCGCAGGTGCCGCCGCACTGGTCAGTCTACTTCGGAGTGACGGACACCGACGAGGCGCTGGCGAAAGCGGAGTCCCTTGGCGGCCGCCGGATGACCGAGCCGCAGGACTCACCGTACGGGCGAATGGCCCAGGTACTGGACGACCAAGGGGTGCCGTTCACGCTGATCGCGGTGGAGTCCTGAGCGGAGGACGGTAGGGGTTTCGGTCGGGGTTTCGGTCGGGGTTTCGGTCGGGGAGGGGATGCCGAGGTTTTCGATGAGCTGAGTCTTGCGCCTGCGCGGCGGACGGTCCCGCTGGGGCCGCGCAGGTTGTTGCGGGCCGAGTCGCAGTGCTGAGCTCGGGCTGAGGCACGGTTGCTTCGGACCGGATCGCAGCGCCGTGTTGGTCGCGGGAGGTTGTTGCGGGCCGAGCCGTAGCGCTGAGTTCGGGCTGAGGCACGGTTGCTTCGGACCGGATCGCAGCGCCGTGTTGGTCGCGGGAGGTTGTTGCGGGCCTAGTCGCAGTGCTGAGTTCGGGCTGAGGCACGGTTGCTTCGGACCGGATCGCAGCGCCGTGCTGGTCGCGGGAGTTTGTTGCGGGCCGAGCCGTAGCGCTGAGTTCGGGCTGAGGCACGGTTGCTTCGCGTCGGATCGCAGCGCCGTGTTGGTCGCGGGAGGTTGTTGCGGGCCGAGTCGCAGTGCTGAGCTTGGGCTGCGTGAGGTTGCGTCGTGCCGGATCGCAGCGCCATGCTGGGCGCGCGAGGTTGTTGCGCGCTGAGCGCGTGCCCTGCGTCAGCTTCCCGCCGCGCCCGGTCGCGGCCCGCGGCGGCCCAGCGCCGCCCCGCCCTGCCATCGCTCACCGCAGGGCGCGATCCGAGCGCACCGGAGCGAGCCGAGCGCACCGGACTGCGGTGCGAGCCGAGCGCACTGGAACGAGCCGGCCGCACCCCTCGCGAGCCGAGCGCACCGGTCGCGAGCCGACCGCACCCGTCGCGAGCCGAGCGCACCCGTCGCGAGCCGATCGCACCGGAGTGCGGCGCGCGCCTCCCGCCGAAAACCCTGCCGTGGCAAGGAAACGCGCGCCGCCGCCGTCACTCCACCCAGTCGAAGGTCTTCGTCACCGCCTTCTTCCAGTTGTGGTACTGCGCCTCGCGGTGCTGGGCGTCCATCGACGGGTTCCACTCCTTGTCCTGGGCCCAGTTGTTGCGGATGTCGTCCTCGCTCGCCCAGAAACCGACCGCCAAGCCGGCGGCGTACGCGGCGCCGAGGGCCGTCGTCTCCGCCACCACCGGGCGGATCACCGGGACGTCCAGGATGTCGGCCTGGAACTGCATCAACAGCTCGTTCACGACCATCCCGCCGTCGACCTTCAGCGACTTCAGCGGCACGCCCGAGTCCGCGTTCATCGCCTCGATCACCTCGCGCGTCTGGAACGCCGTCGCCTCCAGGACCGCCCGCGCGATGTGCCCCTTGTTCACATACCGCGTCAACCCGGCGATCACGCCACGCGCGTCCGACCGCCAGTACGGCGCGAACAGGCCCGAGAACGCCGGCACGAAGTACGCCCCGCCGTTGTCCTCCACCGTGCGCGCCAGCTCCTCGATCTCGGCCGCATTGCGGATGATCCCGAGGTTGTCCCGCAGCCACTGCACCAGCGAACCGGTCACCGCGATGGAACCCTCCAGCGCGTACACCGTGTCGTTCGACCCGATCTTGTAACAGACCGTCGTGAGGAGGCCGTTCTCCGACATCACCTTCTCCGTGCCGGTGTTCAGCAGCACGAAGTTGCCGGTGCCGTAGGTGTTCTTGGCCTCGCCGGGGGACAGGCACGCCTGCCCGAACGTCGCGGCCTGCTGGTCACCGAGGATGCCGGCGATCGGCACACCCGACAGCACGCCACGCGGGCGCACCTTGCCGTACTCCTCGGACGACGACCGGATCTCCGGCAGCATCGACATGGGAATCCCCATGTCCGCCGCGATTTCCTCGTCCCAGCTCAGCGTGTCCAGGTCCATCAGCAGGGTGCGCGAGGCGTTCGTCGGGTCCGTCACGTGCACCCCGCCGTCCGGGCCGCCCGTCATGTTCCACACGGTCCAGGTGTCCATGTTGCCGAACACCAGATCGCCGGCCTCGGCGCGTTCCCGCGCGCCCTCCACGTTGTCCAGGATCCACTTGACCTTCGGCCCGGAGAAGTAGGTCGCCAGCGGCAAACCCGTCTTCGGCCGGTACCGCTCCTGGCCACCGCCGAGCTCGCCGAGCTGGTCGACGATCCGGTCGGTGCGGGTGTCCTGCCAGACGATCGCGTTGTAGACCGGCTTGCCCGTCTTCCGGTCCCACACCAGCGCCGTCTCGCGCTGGTTCGTGATGCCCACCGCGGCGATGTCCCCGGCCTGCAGGTCGGCCTTGGCGAGCGCGCCCGCGGTGACCGCACGCGTGTTCTCCCAGATCTCCTCCGCGTTGTGCTCGACCCACCCGGCCTGCGGGAAGATCTGCTCGTGCTCCCTCTGTTCGACGGCGACCACCCGGCCGGAGTGATCGAAGATCATCGCCCGCGTCGATGTGGTGCCCTGGTCGATGGCGGCGACATATGAGGCCATGGGACTCCTCCCGTTGATTTGCCTGCCTGTGGGCTACTCGGATCGCTGCACCTGCCGCCCGGACCGGGTCTGGTCCGTCTCGGGCAGAACGTCCCCCTCGGACCGGGCGCCGTCACCCGCGTCGCCGTCGGCGGAGCCGGGAACCCGGCCGGGCGGCGGCGTCGGTTCAGCACCCGGCGCCGGACGGACAGCCAGCACGCTGCCGATGAAGAAGTCGTAGACCAGAACACCGACCACACCGCCGACGAGCGGTCCCACTATCGGAATCCACCAGTACGAGCTGAACCACTCCCCGTTGCCCGGGAAGGCCGCATCACCCCACCCGGCGAAGAACGCCAGCAGCCGTGGCCCGAGGTCGCGGGCCGGGTTGATCGCGTACCCGGCGTTCGTCCCGTAGGTGAGGCCGATCGCGACCACGACCAGGCCGACCACGAACGGGGCGAGGTTGGCCGACGGGGGTTGGTTGCGGGCGTCGATGATCGCCGCGATGATGGCGACGAGGATCGCCGTTCCGACGATCTGGTCGACCAGCGGCCCCCACACACCGTTGCCGAAGTACTCCGCGGGGAACGTCGCGAAGATCGAGAACGTGCCCACCGAACCGTCCCGGCCCGTCGGGGGGTTCTGCGACGCGAGGAACGCGTCGATCGCGTTGTGGTACACCGCCAGGACCACGGCCGCGCCGGCGAACGCGCCGACCACCTGGGCCGCCCAGTAGGGCAGGACCTTCGCCCAGGGGAACTTGCGGCGGATGGCCCAGGCCAGGGTCACCGCCGGATTGATGTGGGCCCCGCTGACCCCGCCCGCCACGTAGACGGCGAAGACCACCGCGAGGCCCCAGCCCCACGCGATGATCAACCAGTTGGCGGGCCCGAAGTCGACGGTTTGGCGGCCCGAGCCCGGCAGGCCGACCACGGCCACGGCCACGGATCCGCAACCGAGGATGATGAGGATCGCGGTGCCGAGGAACTCGGCCAGTAGTTCACCCGCCGTGGTCTGCCGCATCCTCGTCCAGGGACGGGCTGTCCGGTCGGTCATGACACACCTCCCAATGCGCGAGACGACGTTGTCCCGAACGTCACATGGTGCTCGCCCGCCGACCGGACGACAAGCGCTTGCGCGGTGAGGACGTGCGGAAACGTGTCATGCTGGGTGGGTGCAGCGGACGTTCACGAGGGAAGGAACCGGAGTGACTGAGGCGAAGCTGGGGCCGGAGGCGAGGGAGGAGACCTGGCGGCGGCTCGGTGCGGAGACGTTCGACCTCGTGGTGATCGGCGGCGGGGTGGTCGGCGCGGGCACCGCGCTCGACGCGGCCACGCGCGGCCTGCGGGTCGCCCTGGTCGAGGCCCGTGACCTGGCGTCCGGCACGTCGAGCCGGTCGAGCAAGCTCTTCCACGGTGGCCTGCGGTACCTCGAACAGCTCGAGTTCGGTCTCGTCCGCGAGGCGCTGCGCGAGCGCGAGCTGATGCTCACCCGCATCGCGCCGCACCTGGTGAAGCCGGTCAGCTTCCTGTACCCGCTGCAGCACCGCGTCTGGGAACGTCCCTACACCGCGGCCGGCCTGTTCCTGTACGACACGATGGGCGGCGCGCGGTCGGTGCCGGGGCAGAAGCACCTCACCCGTGCGGGCGCACTTCGGCTGGTCCCCGCACTCAAACGCGATGCCCTGATCGGGGGAATCCGGTACTACGACTCGCAGGCCGACGACGCCCGCCACACCATGACCGTCGCCCGCACCGCCGCGCACTACGGCGCGGTGGTCCGGACCAGCACCCAGGTCGTCGGGTTCCTGCGGGAGGCCGACCGGGTGTCCGGTGTGCGCGTGCGGGACGTGGAGGACGGGCGCGAGACGGAGGTCCACGCGAACGCGGTCATCAACTGCACCGGGGTCTGGACCGACGAGCTGCAGCGCCTGTCCGGCAGCCGCGGCCGGTTCCGGGTGCGTGCGAGCAAGGGCGTGCACATCGTGGTGCCGCGGGACCGGATCGTGTCGGAGTCCGGGCTGATCCTGCGCACCGAGAAGTCCGTGTTGTTCGTGATCCCTTGGCGGAACCACTGGATCGTCGGCACGACGGACACCGACTGGAACCTCGACCTGGCGCACCCCGCGGCCACGAAGAACGACATCGACTACATCCTCGAGCACGTCAACTCGGTGCTCGCGACGCCGCTGACGCACGACGACATCGAGGGTGTCTACGCCGGACTGCGGCCGCTGCTGGCCGGGGAGAGCGAGGAGACGTCGAAGCTGTCCCGCGAGCACGCGGTGGCGCGCGTGGCGCCCGGGCTGGTCGCGATCGCGGGCGGCAAGTACACGACGTACCGGGTGATGGCCGCCGACGCGGTCGACGCCGCCGCGCCCGACCTGCCCGGCCGGTTGCAGCCGTCCATCACCGACAAGGTGCCGCTGCTCGGCGCCGACGGCTACCACGCGCTGGTCAACCAGGCCGACCACCTCGCCGCGCAGCACGGCCTGCACCCGTACCGGGTCCGGCACCTGCTCGACCGGTACGGCTCGCTGGTGCACGAGGTGCTGGCGCTCGGCGACGGCAAGCCGGAGCTGCTGCGGCCGATCGAGCACGCCCCGGACTACCTCGGGGTCGAGGCGGTGTACGCGGCCAGTCACGAGGGCGCGCTGCACCTGGAGGACATCCTCGCCCGGCGCACCCGCATCTCGATCGAGTACCCGCACCGCGGTGTGGATTGCGCCGAGGCGGTGGCGCGGATGGTCGCGGACGTGCTGGGCTGGTCCGAGGAGGCGGTCCGGCGCGAGGTCGAGGTGTACACCGCGAGGGTCGCCGCGGAGCGGGACTCGCAGACGCAGCCGAGCGACGAGGCAGCCGACGAGCGGCGGTCCAGCGCGCCGGAGGCGAGGGCCCGGTTGACCGCCCCGGTGGGGTGAGGTTTCCGGGCTGAGGGGCCACCCGGCGGGACGGTTGCCGCCGAGCTCGGCGTGCCGGGCTGGCGGTGTGGCAGCGCTGACGAGCACGGCCAGGGTCAGTGGGCGGGCTGCGGCTCGAGGCCGTGCCGCGACCGGCTGAGTTCGGTGCGGTGGGGCTGGTGGTGGGGTGCCAGCTGTGCTGACGGGCGTTGGTGGGTGCGCTGTGGTTCGCGGCCGTGCCGCGACCGGCCGAGCTCGGTGCGGCTGGGCCGGCGGCGCAGCCGCGCTGACGAGCGCGGCCCAGGGTTGGTGGGCGAGCGCTGTGGTTTGCGGCCGTGCCGCGACGGGAGCCGGGGCCTGCTGGTGGGAGTTCGTGGGCGCGCCGCTGGCACGGCGTGTGCGTGCGGTCAGCTCGGGTGGGCGCGCTGGCGGCTGCGGCGCGCGGTCTCGCTGCGATCGGGGCTTGCCGGCCGCTCAGCGGCAGGCCGCGAGCGCGCCGGGAGCGGTGGTAGCTCGCGTGGCCCGGCCTCGAGGGGGGCCGCGACCTGCCGCGAGCGGGGCTGACCCCCGCGTGCAGCAGGCGCGGCGCACTGCGGCCGTGAGCGAGGTCTGTCAGGCTTCGCCGGCGAGGTTGGCTGCCGCGAAGCTTCCGGTGCCTGTGGTGCGCTCGTGCAGGACCACCGTGTCGCCGGCGAGCAGGGCCTTGCACGTCAGCCGGTTGCCGATCGGGTGCGACAGGGGCGCTATCAACAGCACCCGCTGCGGGCCCTCGGCGTTCGGTTGCGTCGTGCGGGCCATCTCCTCGTACACGTCCCGGTAGCAGACCAGGTTCGTGCCGTCGCCGGAGAACATCGTCTCGATCGAGCGCGGCAACGCGGTCTCCTCGTCCCGGCGAGCGGCGCGCGCGACCCGCGAAGTCACCAGCGGGCCTTCCGGATCCGTGGTCAGCACGTGGTCGACCTCGAGCAGCTCCAGCAAATCGGAACGGCCCTCGTCGATGTGCACCACCCGAGCACCGAGCAACTGGGAGGCGAACTGCAGGAGAATTGTTTCCGGCGCGTTTCCTCCGGTAATTGCGACCAGTTGCCCGGGGACGATCCCCTCGGATTTCAAAGTCGCATGCAGCCGCCGTAATGTGTCGAAGGTCTCCCGATACGTCATCGACCGGCCACGATGGGCGAAAGCGATCTGGTCGCCGCCATCTAACAGCACGTCGAGGATGCGGGTCAGAAAGACGCTGGACTCGCCCACGTTCCCCCCGTTCAGCGCTGAATCGGAATCTGAATCCAGATCACCACAACCCGCGACGGCGCGCGAGGAATTGTGTCAGCGAGCACAAGAGGACTGGGCCACATCCGGCTACGGACGCCGGACCGCCAGCCCGAGCGCGCCCGCCGCGAACCGGGCGACCGCGGCGACGGCGTCCCGCTCGGCCACCTCGTCGTCCGGAGAGGTCCAGACCTCGATGGTCCCGTCGGTGCCGAGCACGACCTCGCCCAGCATCGCACCGGTCCGCGGCTCCGCGATCACCCACGCGTAGCTCTCGTCCCGCGCCCACTCACGCGCCCGCCGCGCCACGTACTGGCTCGGCGCGGTCACCCCGGCCGCCGTCAGCGCCGGGCGGTCGTCCAGCTGGTCGTCGGATCGCAGCTGCCGCAGGTAGTACCGGCCGGCGTTGATCTCCACCGGATCCATCAGCGCCGCCAGCCCAGCACGACCGCCATCACCACCGGCACCAGCAGCACCACCCACATGCCGCGGGTCAGCACGAACACCGCCACCGCGGCGATCACCAGCAGCGGGAGCAGCCCGAGTCCGACCTTCCGCGCGGGCGGCCGGGCGGGCGCGGGCCGGTCGAGCACCCGCGGCCGGGGCGCGGGCAGGTCGGCGAACAACGGCGCGAGGTCCGACCGGGTCCGGGCCGCCGCGACCTGCGCCGAGCGCCGCCCGAACTCGTCGATGTCCAGCCTGCCGGTGCGGACGTGCTCGGACAAGGCGTCCATGGCCTCCGTGCGCTCGGCGTCGGACAGCCGCAGGTCCGGTTCGTCGCTCACCGGCGCCGGTCCCGCCTGCCGTGGGCGCCGTGCCGGTGCTTCTCCCAGTCCGAACCCCAGAAATTACTCGCGGCCGCGGTGAACACGAACGGCATGGCGACCCACCACCAGGTTGAGGTGGCGAAGGCCAGCACGATCGCCGCCACCCACAGGAACGGCACCGCGGCGGCCGCCACGCGCTGCGGCAACGGGCGGTCCGACCACTGCCGCGGCGGCCGGTCCGGCTTCTTCTCGACCGCCTTCGCCGGCTGCTCGAACACCGGGTGCGGCTCGGGGAGGTCGGCGAACAGCTCGGCGAGGTCCCGCCGCGTGCGGGCGGCGGTGACCTTCGCCGAACGGTCGCCGTACTCGTCGAGGTCCAGGCGCCCGGCGCTCAGGTGCTCGCCGAGAGCCTTCAGCGCGGACTCCCGGTCGTTGTCGCCGATGCGCAGATCGGGCGAGGGAACCTCGGTCACACCGTCAGGTTAGTCCTTGATTTCGAGCAGGGAAGCGCCTTGCGTGACAGCGGCGCCGACCTCGACGGAAAGTCCGGTCACGGTGCCCGACTTGTGCGCGGTGACCGGGTTCTCCATCTTCATCGCCTCGAGCACCACGAGCAGCTCGCCGGCCTCGACCTGCTGGCCGTCCTCGACCGCGACCTTGACGATGGTGCCCTGCATCGGCGCGGCCACGGTGTCGCCGCTCGCCGCGGCCTTCGTGCCACCGCCCCGCTTGCGCGGCTTGGCCTTCGCGCCACCGCCGCCCTTGCCGCCGCCGCTCGCCAGCGCGAGGTCGCCGGGCAGCGACACCTCCAGCCGACGACCGCCGACCTCGACGACCACCGTCTGACGCGGCTCGGCGTCCTCGTCGGCCTCCGCGGCCGCGGTGAACGGCTCGATCTGGTTGTCGAACTCCGTCTCGATCCAGCGGGTGTGCACGGAGAAGCCGTCCTCATCGCCGACGAACGCCGGGTCGCGCACGATGACGCGGTGGAACGGCAGGACCGTCGCCATGCCCTCGACGACCATCTCGTCCAGCGCGCGGCGGCTGCGCTCCAGCGCGTTCTGCCGGTCGGTGCCGGTGACGATGACCTTGGCCAGCATCGAGTCGAACTGGCCGCCGATGACGCTGCCGGTGACCACGCCGGAGTCGACGCGGACGCCGGGGCCCTCCGGGAAGACCAGCTTGGTGACGGTGCCCGGCGCGGGCAGGAAGTTGCGCCCGGCGTCCTCACCGTTGATGCGGAACTCGATGGAGTGGCCGCGCGGCTCGGGGTCCTCGGTGAACCGCAGCTTCTCGCCCTGGGCGATGCGGAACATCTCGCGCACCAGGTCGACGCCCGCGGTCTCCTCGGACACCGGGTGCTCGACCTGCAGGCGGGTGTTGACCTCCAGGAACGAGATCGTCCCGTCCAGGCCCACCAGGTACTCGACCGTGCCGGCGCCGGAGTAGCCGGCCTCCTTGCAGATCGCCTTGGCCGACTCGTGGATGGTGCGGCGCTGCTCGTCGGTCAGGAACGGCGCGGGCGCCTCCTCGACCAGCTTCTGGTGGCGGCGCTGCAGCGAGCAGTCACGGGTGCCGACGACCACGACGTTGCCGTGCAGGTCGGCCAGGACCTGCGCCTCGACGTGGCGAGGCTTGTCCAGGTAGCGCTCGACGAAGCACTCGCCCCGGCCGAACGCGGCGACCGCCTCGCGGGTGGCCGACTCGAACAGCTCGGGGATCTCCTCCTTGGTGCGGGCGACCTTCAGGCCGCGGCCGCCACCACCGAAGGCCGCCTTGATCGCGACGGGCAGGCCGTGCTCGTCGGCGAAGGCGATGATCTCGTCCGCGTTCGACACAGGGTCCTTGGTGCCCGGGACCAGCGGGGCACCGGCCTTGAGCGCGATGTGCCGCGCGGTGACCTTGTCGCCGAGGTCGCGGATCGCCTGCGGGCTCGGCCCGATCCAGGTCAGGCCCGCGTCGATGACCGCCTGCGCGAAGTCGGCGTTCTCGGAGAGGAAGCCGTAGCCGGGGTGGACGGAGTCGGCGCCGGAGCGCTTGGCCACGTCGATGAGCTTGTCGATGACGAGGTAGCTCTCCGCGGCCGTGGTGCCGCCGAGGGCGAACGCCTCGTCGGCGAGCTGGACGTGCGGCGCGTCCCGGTCGGGCTCGGCGTACACCGCGACACTCGCGAGCCCGGCGTCCTTGGCCGCTCTGATGACGCGGACCGCGATTTCACCCCGGTTGGCGACGAGGATCTTCGTCACCGGTCCGCCCTGGGTCGCGCTGGCCTGCTCGGGCACGCCCTTACCTCCATCTGGTCCTTCACGCAATCCCCCCGGAGCGTCGCGCGGCGCTTCCGCGGGCCTTTCCCGGAGTTTACGGCGGAGTAGTCGTGCTGCGGTGAGACCCGGCTCACGCTTACCCTGAAGGGGAAAGGGGTGGGCACGTGGGCAGGGGACGCGCGCCTCGTTCGGTTGTCGTGACCGCGGTCGTGGCGGCCGTCGTGGCGTTGTCTGCGCTGGTCACCGTGCGGTTGCTGCGCGAGGACGGGACGAGCGCGCAGGCGCCGGCCGACGGCGGCGGGACCAACGCGGTGACGGCGGGCGCGGACTGCGGCGAGGGGCCCTGCCAGGTGGTGGCGCGGGCGACCGTGGACGGCAAACCGGTCGAGCTGCTCGCCGATTCCCAAGGCGGCAACGGGCGATTTCAGGCGGGCGCGAACACGATCGAGGTGACGGTGACCGCGCTGGGCGGGCGCCTGGACGCGAACTCGTTGTCCTGCGTGAGCGGCACGGTGTCGGCCTGCCTCGTGCACGCGCGGCAGGAGGGGGCTGCGATCGCGCAGCTGCTCGTCGACCGCGCCGGCACCTGGCGCTCGGTCGACAAGCCCTACTACTCCAGCGGCGGGGTCGTGCGGCTGGACGACGTCACCGGCGACACCGCGCCCGAGGTGGTGGTCGTGCAGACGTCGCCGGTGCTGGCGCGGGTGTTCGCGCTCGACGGCAGCGCGCTGGGCTGCACCCGGCGCTACACCTCGGTCAGCCAGTTGCGTGGCTGGCCCGAGGTGCAGCTCAACCCGGGCGACCTGCGCGCCTGCAGCTAGGCCCGCGCGGGCTGCGGCGCGTCGAGCAGCGGCGCCGCGGTGGGGGAGTTCAGGACCTCGTCGTCGAGGAGGCCCTCCGTGCGCGCGATCCACGTCGGGATCGCGATCTGGCCCGCCACGTTCGTCGCCGTGCGCATCATGTCCAGGATCGGGTCGATGCCGTAGATCACGGCGATCCCGGTGGCGATCACCTCGGGCGGCAGGTTCAGCGTGCTCAGCGTCAGCGTGAGCATCGTGAACCAGCCGGTCACCCCGGCCGTGGCGATCGCGCCGAACACCGCGACCACGACGATCAGCAGGTAGTCGCCGAAGGACAGCGAGATGCCGAACAGGTTCGCGATGAAGATCGTGGCCACCGCGGGGTAAACCGCGGCGCAACCGTCCATTTTGGTCGTCGTGCCGAGCGGGACCGCGAAGCTCGCGTAGCCCGGGTCGACGCCGAGGTTCACCGCGGTCTGGCGGCTCAGCGGCAGCGTCGCGCCGGACGAGCGGGACACGAACGCGAACTGCAGCGCCGTCCACGCCTTGCGGAAGAACACCGCCGGGCTCACCTTGCCGACGAAGCGCAGCAGCAGCGGGTACACGCCGAACAGCACCAGCAGCGTGCCCGCGTAGACGGCGACGATCAGCGACAGCAGCGGCCGCACGAACTGGTCGCCGTAGGTGGCGAACGCGTTGCCGATCAGGCCGAGCACACCCAGCGGCGCGAGCCGGATGATCCAGCCCAGCACCTTCTGCACGATGTCGAACACCGCGCGGTTGAAGTTCACGAACGGCTCGGCGCGGTCGCCCAGCGCGTACGCGGCGAGGCCGACGGCCAGCGACACGAGCACGACCTGCAGGATCTCGCCGTCGGCGAAGGCCTCGAACAGGTTGCTCGGCACCAGGTTGTTGATCAGGTCCAGCCACGAGCCCTGGTCGCGCGAGGCGAGCTTCTCCACGGTCGACGGCTGGGGCTGCAGCGAGACGCCGCTGCCCGGGTTCACGATCTTGCCGATGACGATGCCGATGAGCACCGCGATCAGCGAGGTCGTCGCGAACCACAGCACGGTCTTGCCGCCGAGGCGGGCCGCGGTGCGCGCGCCGCCGAGGCCGCGCAGGCTCACGATGCCGAGCACGATGGCGGTGAAGACCAGCGGCAGGACGGTGACCTGCAGCAGGTTCGTGAAGATCGACCCGATCGTGTCGAGGGTCGTGACGAGCCAGTCCTGGCCGGTCTGCTTCGCGAGGATGCCCAGCAGGGCGCCCACGACGAGGGCGACGACCACGATCAGGCCGAAGACCTTGGGTTTGGTGTAGGTCCGTAACAGGGACACGGGTTCGCTCCGGGGCGTGAAAGTCACTGGTTGTGCCGCGTGTGGTCAACACGCGGCGTCACCGGACTCTTCCCCATGACCCCTTCGTGTGGGGCAGTTCTCAGGATGTGGGAGACCAGAGGTCGGTCACGCTGATCCCGATCTCCGCGAGCAGCCGCCGGGTCAGCGGCAGGCTGATCCCGATCACGCTGGAGGGGTCGCCGTCGATGCCCTCGACGAACCACCCGCCGAGCCCGTCGAGCGTGAACGCGCCCGCGACCCGCAGCGGCTCGCCGGTGCCGACGTAGGCGTCGATCTCGGCCTCGGTCGGCGACGAGAACCGCACCCGCGTGCTCTGGGTGCCGACGGCCTGGCCGGCCTTCTCGCCGCCCTTGACCAGCAGCACCGCGTGGCCGGTGAGCAGGTCGCCGCTGCCGCCCGCCATCTGCGCCCACCGCTTGCGCGCGGTCTCCGCGTCGCCCGGCTTGCCGAGCATCTCGCCGTTGAACGAGAGCATCGAGTCGCAGCCGACGACCACCGCGTCCGCGTGCGTGCGGGCGACCTCGGCCAGCACGGCCTCGGCCTTGGCGAGCGCGAGGGCGGTGACGAGCTCCTCGCGGGACGGGTCGGTCAGGGCCGCGGCCACGGCGTCCTCGTCGACGCCGGAGACCACGACACTCGGTTCGATGCCCGCGGCGCGCAGAACCGCCAGGCGCGCGGGGGACTGTGAGGCGAGAACGAAGTGCACGTCGGGAGGGTATCCGTCAGGCACGCGCGGCGGCTGGGGCGGGCGCGGGCCGCGGCGCCGGGCGGCGCATGGCGGCCGCCGCGATGATTCCCAGCAGCAGCACGGCCACCGGCAGCAGCATCGTCTCGCGCGCCGCGTCCGTCAGCGCCTGTGCCTGGTTCCCGCCGCTGCTCGCCATGCCCGCGCTGATCCGGGCCTGCAGCAGCACGCCACACGCCGCGCTGCCGAGCACGCCGCCGACCTGGCGGGCCGTGTTGAAGATGCCCGACGCGGTGCCGGCCAGCCGCGGCTCGACCGAGCTCATCGTCACGTTGCTCATCGGCGCGAACACCGAGCCGGTGCCCACTCCGCACAGCAGCAGGCCGGGGAAGGTGACCCACCAGGTGCTCGTCTCCCGCGCCATCAACGCGATGAGCCCGAGGCCGGCGGCGAGCGCGACGATCCCGAAGATCACCAGGTACTTCGGGTTCGTCCGGTCCGACAGGCGGCCGATGAACGGCGCGATGATCCCGGACAGCAGCGACATCGGCGCGGTGACCAGCCCGGCCTCGGTGGGCGACAGCAGCAGCACGTCCTGCACGTAGATCACCAGCGGCAGGAACATCGCGGTCATGGTGAAGCCGATCGTGACCGAGGTCAGCGTGCCCGCGGAGAAGTTGCGGTTGGCGAACACCCGCAGCGGCAGCAGCGGCTCGCGGCGGTTGTAGCGCTGCCACACCACGAACCCGGCGAGCAGCAGCACTCCGGCGGCGATCACCTCGACCACGTTGACCGGGCCGGCGACCGTGCCCCAGTCGTAGTGCTGCCCGTTCTGCAGCCCGAAGACCAGCAGCGACAGCCCGGCGACCGACAGCAGGATGCCGGGCAGGTCGAACGAGTGGGAGTTGCGTGGCTGCCAGTCCGGCACCATCAGCGCCGCGAGCACCAGGCCGGCCACGCCCACCGGCACGTTGACGAAGAAGATCCACTCCCAGCCCAGCTGGTCGACCAGCACACCGCCGAGCAGCGGCCCGGCGATGGTGGCCAGGCCGGCGACCCCGCCCCACATGCCCATCGCCGGGCCGCGCTTGGCAGGCGGGAACAGGTGCGTGATGAACGCCAGGGTCTGCGGCGTCATCAGCGCCGCGCCCAGCCCCTGCACCGCGCGCGCCGCGATCAGCGTCTCGGCGGTGCCGGACAGGCCGCACCACAGCGACGCGAGCGTGAACACCGCAAGCCCGGCCAGGTACACGCGCTTCGGCCCGAAGCGGTCGCCGAGCCTGCTGGTGAACAGCATCGGCACCGCGTAGGTGAGCAGGTAGACGCTCATCACCCAGACGATGGCGTTGAGGTCGGTGTTCAAGCCCTTCACCATCGACGGAACCGCGATGGACACGATCGTGGTGTCCAGCAGGATCATGAAGAACCCGACGCACAGCGCGATCAGCGCCGCCCACGGGTTAGCTCGCTCTGTCATCGGATCTGTCCTCAGTGGATTCGGTGGGGACGAGGGAGAGTGCGGGGTCCTGGGTGTCGTAGTCGATCCACTGCAGGCGCCCGGACCTGATGTCGTGGACCAGTTCCCGGGTCCACTCGAGTTCGAACCGCACCTGCGCGGCGGTGTAGCGCCAGTCCACCCAGTAGATGGGCGGCACCTCGGCGGTCAGCTTGCGGGTGACGACCTCTTGCGCGGCGGCTTTCGCTTCGAGCTGCAGGAGGCGCTTTTCCAGCTGCTCCAGCGAGTCCTCGCGCCCGAGGTCGTCCATCACCCCGAGACCGCTGACGTACTCGGGGTACTCGGTGGCGATGGTGCTGAGCATCGTCCTGGCGCGGTCGATGAACGCGTCGCGGCCCTGTTCGGTGAGGGCGTAGACGGTCCGTTCCGGCCGTCGGCCCTCGCGCTGGGTCTCGAAGACCTCGATGTGCCCGACGGCCAGCAGGCGGTCGACCGTGTGGTAGAGCGAGCCGGTCTTGACCGCGACGCGGTGCTCCAGGTGCCGGTCGCGCATCAGCTGGGTCATCTCGTACGGGTGCATCGGCCGCTCGTTCAGCAGCTCCAGGACGGCCAGTGCCATGGGTGTGAGTTTGGGTGCGGCCATGATCGCTCCAGTCCGTTTATTCCGCGTGGACTATACGGCGCTGACTATTGCGCTGGCAAGGAGGGGGCGAGTGGCGGGGTGGTGTGGCGGGGTGGCGTGGCGGGTCGTCTGGCGGGATGGCGCGGCGGGATCGGTCGGCGGGATGGCGCGGCGGGTCGCCTGGCGGGGTGGCGTGGCGGGCCGCCTGGCGGGGTGATGCGACGGGTCGGTCGGCGGGTGGCGTGGCGAGTCGGCTGGCGGGGTGGTGTGACGGGTCGGCTGGCGGGGTGCGGCGGGTCGTCGGCGTGGTGGCGTGGCGGGTCGCCTGGCGCGGCGGCGCGGCGGGTCGACTGGCGCGGTGGCGTGGCGTGGCGCGGCGGGTCGCCTGGTGCGGCGGGTCGCTTGGCGGGATGGTGCGGCGGGTCGCCTGGCGCGTGCGGCGGTCGACTGGCGGGCTGGCGCAGCGGCGGTCGATCGGCGGGCCGGCGCAGCGGCGTCAGTGCGCGGCTTCGTCCCGGACGGCGGCGATGTGGTTGCCGATCAGGGTCTGCAGGCCCTCGGCGTCACCGTCGGCGAGCAGGTCGCAGATGCGCTCGTGCTCGGTGAGGATGATCGGCGGGCGCACCGTGTTGTCGCGCAGCGCGGTGTTGACCATGCGCAGCTGGCGGTCGCGCAGGCCGGAGTAGAACTCGGCGAACAGGGCGTTGCCCGCGGCCTCGACGAGCGTGGCGTGGAACTCGCGGTCGAGCTGGGTGAAGCGGGCCGTGTGCTCGGGCATCGACACGGCGCGCTGCTCGTCGAGCACGGCACGCATCTTCGCGGCGACCTCGCGGTGCGTCCCAGCGGCGATGATCTTCGTGGCCGCGTGGCGCTCCAGGAAGATCCTGGCCTCGGCGATGTCGTGCACCTCGTTCGGCGACACCGGGACGACCAGCGCGCCGCGCTTCGGGTACAGCCGCAGCAAGCCCTCGGCGGACAGCCGCAGGAACGCCTCGCGGACCGGGGTGCGGGACAGCTCCAGCGCTTCGGCGACCTCGCCCTCGCTGATCAGCCTCCCGCCTTCGAGACGGCCGTCCAGGATGCGGTCCTTGGTCCACTGGTAGGCCCGGTCGCCGGCCGCCTGTGAGCGGTCCCTCGTTGACATGGGCGCATCGTAGCCAGGAGGCTGATAGATACAAGATAGATGCAACAGGAGGTGATCCGGTGGCCGCGGGCAGGGCTTGGCTGATGTGGGGGCTGGGGGCGCTGTGCTACCTGACCGCGTTGTTCCACCGGATGAGCCTGTCGGTCGCCGGGCTCACCGCGCAGGAGCGGTTCTCGATCGACGCGACCGGGCTGGCCGCGTTCTCCGTGGTGCAGCTCGTGCTCTACGCGTTGCTGCAGGTGCCCGTCGGGGCGGCCGCCGACCGCTTCGGGCCGCGGCGCCTGCTCGCGCTCGGGATGGCGCTGATGGCGGCGGGGTCGATCGTGTTCGCGCTGGCCACGGCCTACCCGGCGGCGATGGCGGGCCGGGCGCTGATCGGCGCCGGTGACGCGTTCCTGTTCGTCAACGTGCTGCGGCTCGCGCACAACTGGTTCCCCGGCCGCCGGTACGCGCTGGTCGCGGCGCTCACCGGGATGATCGGCGGGCTCGGCCAGCTGATCGCGACCGCGCCGCTGGCCGCACTGCTCACCGGGTTCGGGTGGACGCCCGCGTTCCTGGTGGCCGGCGTGATCACGGCGGTGCTGCTGGTCGCGGTCGGCGTCGCGCTGCGGGACGGCCCGTCGGCGACAGTGCGCGAGGAGCCGCGGGAGCCGTTGCGGGTGAGCCTGAGGCACGCGTGGCGCAATCGCGGCACGCGGCACGCGATGTGGACGCACTTCACCTTGATGGGCGCGTTCGTCACGTTCACCGCGGTGCTCGGCCAGCCGTACCTGGTGCACGCGCAGGGCCGCACCCCGGCGGCGGCGAGTGCGCTGCTGACCGTGGTGGTGGGCGGGTTCGTGCTGGCCGGGACGTTCGCCGGGCAGCTGGCTTCCCGGCGGCCCGGCGTGCGCGGGCCGATGGTCGCGACGGCCGCGGTGGTGAGCCTGGTGTGCTGGGCGGTGCTGGTCGTGGTGCCCGGACCGCTGCCGGTGGCCGTGCTCGGGCCGGTGCTGTTCCTGATCGGCGCGGCGGGCGCGGTGAGCATGCTGGCGTTCGACCTGGCGCGCTCGGCCAACCACGGGCACCAGGCCGGGGTCGCGAGCGGCGTGGCCAACATGGGCGGGTTCACCTTCGCGGTGGTCGCCGAGCTGGGGGCCGGCCTGCTGCTGGACGAACTGCTGCGACACGGGGTGGCCGGGCCGCTTGCCTACCGGCTGTCGTTCCTGGTGGCTCTCGTGATGGGACTGGCAGGCACCGTGCGGCTGCTGACGCTGCACAAGCACGCCGGGGTGCGCCCCCGCGAGCTGGAATTGGCTGCTTAGCCGAACGTTCTGCGCCGGTGGGCAGGCCCACCGGCGCAGAACTGGAAACTCAACGCGGCCAGGCCGAAGCCCGCCACGCGCCGGAACCCGGCTGCGGCAACGGCTGCCGCACCAGGGCGGCGCGGTCCGCCCAGAACGAGGTCCGCTCCGGCTTCTCCGGCTCGTCGCCGGGCGTGGAAGCGGCCGCGGCCACCACGGCGGTCAGCGCCGCCAGCTCGGCCTCGCTCGGGTCGCCGCGCACGATGCGCAGCAACGGCCGGGCGGGCGGGGTCTCTTCGGACTCGCTCATCGCTCCCCCTTACAGCGGGATGTTGCCGTGCTTCTTGGGCGGCAGCGTCTCGCGCTTGTCACGCAGCATGGACAGCGCCCGCGCCACGTGCCCGCGCGTGTGCGACGGCACGATCACCGAGTCGACGTAACCGCGCTCGGCCGCTTCGTACGGGTTGAGCAGCGTGTCCTCGTACTCCTGGATCAGCTCGGCCCGCAGCGCCTCGACGTCCTTGCCCTCCTCGGCGGCCTTGGCGAGCGTCTTGCGGTGCACGATGTTGGCCGCGCCCTGGGCGCCCATCACCGCGACCTGCGCGGTCGGCCACGCCAGGTTGATGTCCGCGCCGAGGTGCTTGGAGCCCATGACGTCGTACGCGCCGCCGTAGGCCTTGCGCGTGATGACCGTGACCAGCGGGACCGTCGCCTCGGCGTAGGCGTAGATCAGCTTCGCGCCGCGGCGGATGATGCCGTTCCACTCCTGGTCGGTGCCCGGCAGGAAGCCTGGCACGTCGACGAAGGTCAGCACCGGCACGTTGAACGCGTCGCAGGTCCGCACGAACCGCGCCGCCTTCTCCGAGGCGTCGATGTCCAGGCAGCCGGCGAACTGCGTCGGCTGGTTGGCGACCACGCCGACCGCGTGCCCGTCGACCCGGCCGAACCCGACGATCACGTTCGGCGCGAACAGCTCCTGGACCTCCAGGAACTCGCCGTCGTCGAGCACGCGGGTGATGACCTCGTGCATGTCGTAGGGCTGGTTCGGCGAGTCCGGGATCAGGGTGTCCAGCTCGAGGTCGGACTCGGTGACGCCGTCGGCGATGGACCCGTCGGTCGGCTCCGGCGAGTCGAACACCGGCGGCTCGGACAGGTTGTTCGACGGCAGGAAGGACAGCAGCTCCTTGACGTAGGCGATCGCGTCCTCCTCGTCGGTGCCGAGGTAGTGCGCGTTGCCCGACTTGGTGTTGTGCGTCCGGGCGCCGCCCAGCTCCTCGAACGTCACCTCTTCGCCGGTCACGGTCTTCACGACGTCCGGACCGGTGATGAACATGTGCGAGGTCTGGTCGACCATCACGATGAAGTCGGTGAGCGCGGGGGAGTAGACGTGCCCGCCCGCGTTGGCGCCCATGATGAGCGAGATCTGCGGGACGACACCGGAGGCCTTCACGTTGCGGGTGAAGATCTCGCCGTACAGGCCGAGCGAGACCACGCCCTCCTGGATGCGCGCGCCGCCGCCCTCGTTGATGCCGATGATCGGTCGGCCGGTCTTGATGGCCAGGTCCATCACCTTGACGATCTTCTCGCCGTAGACCTCGCCGAGCGAACCGCCGAACACGGTCACGTCCTGGCTGAACACGCACACCGGGCGGCCGTCGATGGTGCCGTACCCGGTCACCACACCGTCGCCGTACGGGCGGTTCTTCTCCTGCCCGAAGTTCGTCGACCGGTGCCGCGCCAGCTCGTCGAGCTCGACGAACGAGCCGGGATCGAGCAGCAGGTCGATCCGCTCGCGGGCGGTCTTCTTGCCCTTCGCGTGCTGACGCTCCACGGCACGGGCGGACCCGGCGTGCACCGCCTCGTCGTTCCGGCGGTACAGGTCGGCCAGCTTCCCGGCCGTGGTGTGGATGTCCGGCTCCTCCGCCGGAGGCGTCCCGATCGGCTCCGTCGCGCTGCTCATGACGGGAGCCTATCTACTGCGCAAGGGGCGCGTGTGTGGCGTGAACCTCACCTGGCGAACCGCGACCAGGCGTCGAGCAGCCGCCGGGCCGATCCGCCCACCGGCCCGACCGCGTCGGCCAGGGTCTTCGCGTCCGGCAGCCGCGCCGAGTCGACCGCCGCCACCGCCTGCGCGGCGTCCGAAATGGTCGACGAGCACACCGAGAGCAGGTAGTCCGGCACGGTCAGGGCCGGGTCGGTCACCCCGACCACCGGCGTGCCGACGGCGGTGACCAGCGGGAACACCGTGCCCGGGATGCCGATGGCTGCTTCGGCGCGTGCCGAGGCCTGCACGGACGGGACGTCGCTGATCTCGTAGCGGTCCCACAAGGCGCGGTTCTCGCGCGGGTGCAGGCCGACGAGGATCCGCTTGCCTGCCGCCGCGAGTTTTTCCGCCGACGCGAGCAGCAGTTCGGTGCCGGGCGCCGCGGAACCGGTGCCGTCCGGGTGGGTGACGCTGGTGAGCACGAGGACGAGGCCCGGCTCCGGCTTGCGCTCGGGCAGCCCGTCGGTCTGCGGCGAGCCGACGACCTCGATGCGGCGGTGCGTGCCGAGGTAGGCGCCGAACGCGCGGGCCTCGGCGGGGGAGGACGACGTGATCAGCCGCGGGTGCAGCTCCTTCGCCCGCGCGGCCCGGACCGGCTGCTGGTAGGCGAGCGAACTGGCGACGAGCGGCAGCTTCCGGAAGCGGGCCGCGCAGTCGGCGGGCCAGTCCCCGGCGCCGGTGACGACGAGCAGGTCCGCCCGCGGCGCGGTGTCCGGGGTCGCGACCGGAACCGGGTCGCCGGGGGTGACGCCGGTCAGGTCCGGGACCAGCTGGATCAGCCGCCAGCCGCGCCGCGCGGCCTCGGCCAGCAGCGGTTTGACGTGGTAGGTGCCCCACGGCTCGTTGGTCGCGATCAGCACGCGCGGGGCTCGGGAGGCGCTGGCGGTCCCGCCACCGAGGGCGGCGAGCGCGACAGCACCGCCGAGCACCGCACGCCGGGACACCGGTTTCGTCATGATCGACAAGCTAGGCGGCGCGGACGGCCTGCGGGTGAACAGCGAGCGAACGGTGTCAGCCTGCCAGCTGCTCGGCGCGTTCCCACACGTCAGTTTCGTGACGTCGCCGAGGTCGAGGCGGCCTTGCACACCTTCTCCGGCAGGTGCTTCAGGTGGCGCTCGAAGACGAGCGCGGCGCGGCCGTCCGGCTGACGGCGCAGTTCGCGGAGGTCGGTCACCGCACCTTCTCCTCGTAGCGCCTGGTCAGCAGGGCCGTGCGCTCCTCGGGCCATGGGCAGCGGATCTCGCCGAAGGTGGCGGCGAAGAACAGCTCCAGGTGGGTGTGCCAGGCGGCCAGCAGCTCGGCCCGCAGGTGCTTCAGCGCGAACGGGACCGTCTGCGTGAGCTCGATCCGGGTGCCGAGTTCGGCGTCGGCGACGATTTCGAACCGGACGCGGCCCGCGGGTGCGCCGTCGTGCAGCCACTCGTACTCCAGGACGTGCGGCGCGGACGCGGTGACGACCTTCCCCGCGGGCACGTAGCCGTTGGTGGCGCGCAGTGGCGGCGGGCCGCCGGGTTCGACCGGGGAGTCCTCGGTGAGCAGCCGCCAGATCTCCGCAGCCGGTTTCCAGACCAGGTCGCGGGCGAACCGCAGCTCGTACCCGGCGGCCGTCTCGTGCGCCGAGCCCTCGCCGAGGCCGAACTGGTCGATGTAGTGCTCCATCGCGGTCAGCCAGTCCGGCGGCGGGGGCGCGTCGGCGCCGTCCAGCCGTGCGGTCAGTGCGCCGAGGCAGGTGTCCCAGCCGATCGCGTTCCGTCCGGCGGACAGCCGCCCGATGTCGCCGCCGCCGATCGTCTGGGTGAAGACCAGCAGGCAGCCGTCACCGTCCGGCAGCAGCTCGAACCGCAGGACGTCGAGGTTCCAGGTGAAGGCGAACACCTTCGGCGGGTCGAATTCGAGGACCTCGCCGGTGCCGCCGTCGTCGACGGGCGCCTCGTCGGGGAAGACGAACCGGATCGGCGCGCCGATCCGCGCCTCGGTCTCGACGCGCGCCGGGAACCAGTGCGCCAGTTCGGCCGGGTCGGTGACGGCTCGCCAGACCTTCTCGGGCCGGTGCCGCAGGCGACGTTCGAAGCGCAGCACGGGTTTCCCTGCGATGGTGCGGAATTCGGTCACCTCGGGTCCTCCATCGAGTCCAGGTGGCGTTCGAGGGCGTCCAGACTGGCGTCCCACATGCGCCGGTAGGGGGCCAGCCACGCGTCGATCTCGGCGAGCGGCTCCGGGCGCAGCCGGTACCAGCGGCGTTGCGCGTCCTGCCGGACCTCGACCAGCCCCGCCTCGCGCAGCACCTTGAGGTGCTTGGATACCGCGGGCTGGGTGAGGCGCAGGCGCTCCACGAGGTCCCCGACCGGGCGCTCCGACGTGCGGAGCAGGTCGAGGATCTCGCGCCGTCGCGGCTCGGCGAGGACCTCGAACGTTGATGCCATATGAGGAATATAACCGTCGGGGAATATAAGTCAAGCTGTCACATCGGTGTTCCCCGGGCACTTCGGAGTGCCTTCTTCCGCGACCGCGCCGGCCGGGACAAGATCGGCTCATGAGCGAAGAACTCCTCGACCTCGTCGCCGGCCGCCAGTTCGGCACCCTGGCCACGATCCGCCGCGACGGCAGGCCGCAACTGTCCACAGTGGTCTACGGCTGGTACCCGGAGGAGAAGCTCATCCGGATCAGCTCGACCGCGGACCGCGCGAAGGTGCGGAACCTGCTCCGGGACCCGCGCGCGGTGCTGCACGTCGCGGCGCCGGACGGAATGGCGTACGCGGTCGTGGAGGGCGACGTCGACGTGTCGCCGGTCAGCACCGAGCCGGGAGACGCGACCGGACGCGAGATGGCCGAGCTCGCCTCGCGGTTCGAGGACCCGTACGCCGACCTCGACCGCTTCTACCAGCGAATGGTCGACGAGCAGCGTGTGGTGATCCGCCTCCCGGTGTCCCGTGTGTACGGTCTCCCGCCGGGCGCGCTTCCCGTGCCGGACTAGAGCCCGAGGCCGCGCAGCAGGATGTCGAACCCCTGGCGGAACTCCTCCTCCGGCGGGATCGAGCGGGCCTGCGCGGCGGTTTCGGACAGGATCGGGAACTCCTCCGGCGGCAGGTCGGCCAGCGCGGCCGTGCCCGCGCCCGACAGCGCCCCGAAGTGTTCCACCTGCAACGCGCCGAACACGTAACCCAGGATCGTCCGGAACGCGATCGCCCGCCGCTTGCCGGTGAGGCCCGCGTCGGTCAGGACGGTCAGCATCGTCTCGCCCCAGCGGATCGAACTCGGCACGCGGTGGCGGTGCATCAGCAGCAACGGCACCACCGCCGGGTGCCGTGAAACCGCGATCCGGACCCGGTCGGCCAGCACGCTCAACCGCTCGCCGGCCGAACCGCGCGGCACCGTCACGTCGATCGCCTGCAACACCAGGTCGACCACCAGGCCTTCGAGCTCGTCGCGGTCGGACACGTAGCGGTAGAGCGACATCGTGCCCATGCCGAGTTCCTTGGCGACCGTGCGCATCGACAACGCGTCGAGCCCGTCGCGGTCGAGGACGGCCAGTGCCGCGGTGGCGATCTGCGTGGTGGTCAGCGAGCGGGGTCGTGGCATGGCGTTTGACAGCGTACAGGATACGCGCATACGTTCGTAGGCGTACACCACACGCCTACGGAGGGACCCATCATGCGCGAGTTCGAACTGGACGCGGTCGGCGGCGAGCGCGTCCCCGTTCCCGACCCGGAACGCCTGGTCCACCTGCAGTTCCGGCGCTTCGCCGGCTGCCCGATCTGCAACCTCCACCTCCGCTCGGTCGTGCAGCGGCACGACGAGATCGAAGCCGCAGGCATCCGCGAGGTGGTCTTCTTCCACTCGCCCGCTGACGAACTGCGCGACTACGACCTCCCGTTCTCCGTCATCGCCGACCCGGACAAGCGCTACTACCGCGAGTTCGGCGTCGAGTCCGGTCGCCGCGCCCTGCTGCACCCGCGGACGTGGGGCGCGATCCTGCGCGGCTCCGCCCTAACGCTGCTCGGCAGATTCCGGCCGCCCGCGGTCCGGCAGGAGGGCGGGCGGCTCGGGCTGCCCGCGGACTTCCTCATCGACCAGGGCGGCCGCGTGGTGGCGCGGAAGTACGGCGAGCACGCCTACGACCAGTGGTCGGTCGACGAACTGCTGGCCCGCGCGCGGACGGCGGTGGTCCGGTGAAGCACGGGCTGATGCTGTTCACGGATTCCTTCGGCAGCGGCGCTTCCTCGACGGAAGTGTTCGGCTGGGCGCTCAGCTACGCGGCGGAAGCGGAGCTCGCCGGGTGGGACGAGATCTGGACCACCGAGCACCACTTCACCAGCGCCGTGCACACCCCGTCGGCGGTGGCGATGGCGGCGTTCCTGCTCGGGCGCACCGGCCTCGGCGTCGGCACCGCGGTCGCGGTACTGCCCAACCACCACCCGGTCGCGCTCGCCGAGCAGGCCGCGCTGCTGCACCACGTCGGCGACGGGCGGTTCACGCTCGGCGTCGGGCGCGGCCAGCCCCGCGCGGATCTGGAGGTCTTCGGCGACGGGCTCGCCGGGTACCGCGACATCTCGGGCCGGCTCGCGCAGTTGTCGGAGGCGTTGCGCACCGGCGAGTTCGGCGACTTCCGGGTCGTGCCGGACGTGCCGGGGCGGTCGCCGCTCGCGTTGTCCGCGGCCTCGGTGCCGACCGCGCGGCTGGCCGGGCGGTTCGGGTTGCCGATCATCCTCGGACCGTTCGTGAGCCTCGCCGACAAGCGTGCGATGGTCGACGCGCAGATCGAGGCGGCGGCCGGGCACGGGCACCGGATCGACCCGGCCGACAACGTCGATTCGAGCTACTTCGCGATCGCCGACACCACCGACGCTGCGCGGGAATCGCTGGTCGACGGGCTGCGGGCGATGTTGCTGCGCGGCGCGCCGGGCGCGCGGTGGCTGGTCGAGCAGCCGGAGATGACGGCCGACCGCGCTGACGCGATGGCCCGGCAGCTCGTGCGCAACGTGATCGCCGGTGACCCGGACGAGTGCGCGCGGCAGTTGCGTGAGCGGGAGGAGCTGCTCGGCGCTGGCCGGATCATCCTGATGCCCGAGGGGGCGGGCTCGGCCGGCGCCGTGCTGCGCACGGTGCGGCGGGCCGGCGCCGAAGTCTTCACAGCGGCTCACTGCTCGGCTTGAATCGGACGATGAGCACAGGCGGCTTGTCGAAAGCCCGGCTGGGGCGGCTCCACGACGTGATGGCCGGTTACGTCGAACGCGGCGAGGTCCCCGGGGTGATCACGCTCGTCGAGCGCCACGGGGAGGTGCACGTGGACGTGCTCGGCTCGGTCGCGTTCGGCGGGCCCGCGTTGAGCCGGGACAGCCTGTTCCGCATCAGCTCGATGACCAAACCCATCGCCGCGGCGGCCGCGATGGCGCTCGTCGAGCAGTGCCGGCTCCGGCTCGGCGAGCCGCTGGACGAGCTGCTGCCGGAGCTGGCGGACAGGCGGGTGCTCGCCCGGATCGACGGGCCGCTCGACGAGACGGTCCCCGCCGAGCGGGCCATCACGCTGCGGGACCTGCTGACGTTCCGGATGGGGTTCGGCCAGCTGTACCTGCCGGAGGAGCCGCCCATCGTGCGGGCGGCGCACGAAGCCGGCATCGGAATGGGCCCGCCGAGGCCGTCGGAGATGCCGGAGCCGGACGAGTGGATGCGGCGCCTCGGCTCGCTGCCGCTGATGTGCCCGCCCGGCGGCCGCTGGCTCTACAACACGGGTTCGGACGTGCTGGGCGTGCTGCTGGCGCGGGTGGGCGGTTCACTGGAGGAGGTGCTGCGCGAGACCGTGCTGGACCCGCTGGGGATGGACGACACACGGTTCACCGCGGACGCGGACCGGCTGGTCACCGCGTACGGGGGCGACCTCACGGTCTACGACCCGCCGGACGGCGAGTGGTCCCGCCCGCCCCGGTTCCCGTCCGCCGCCGGCGGCCTGGTGTCCACGGTGGACGACCTGCTGCGCTTCGGCCGGATGATGCTCCACTTCGGACGGTCGGGCAGCGGGCGGGTGCTGGCGCGGCCCACGGTGGAGGCCATGGTGACCGACCAGCTGACGCCGGGGGAGAAGGCGGTGTCCGGCTTCTACCCCGGCTACTTCGACACGCGTGGCTGGGGCTTCGGCCTGTCGATGACCACCGCGCGCGACGACATCGCGTCGGTGCCCGGCCGGTTCGGCTGGGACGGCGGGCTCGGCACGTCGTGGTTCTCCGACCCGAAGGAGGACCTGGTCGGGATCCTGCTCACGCAGAAGGCCGGGTTCCCGCAGTACAACAACCTGTAC
Organism: Amycolatopsis sp. NPDC006125; assembly: GCF_040614195.1. Taxonomy (NCBI): domain Bacteria; kingdom Bacillati; phylum Actinomycetota; class Actinomycetes; order Pseudonocardiales; family Pseudonocardiaceae; genus Amycolatopsis; species Amycolatopsis sp. NPDC006125. Next base: position 25,895 of record NZ_JBEXTZ010000044.1, on the reverse strand, counting down.
CTGGACTTCTGGACCTCGGTGTACCAGTCAATCGCCGATTAGCGCGGCCTCCTCTTCCGGGGTGAGCCCGGCCTTGCGTGGGCGGTCCAGGCCACGGGCGCGCTCCTCGTCGAGGGCCGCGCGCACGGTGTCGGCGAGCGGGCGGATCTCCAGCCCGGCCGCGTGCGCCGCCGACGCGTCGTGCGCGGCGAGGCCGTGGTGGCTCTCCGGCAGCCACAGCGGCAGTGACTTCGGGCCGAACCACGGCTGGACGCCCGCCGCGGTCAGGGTTTCCTCGGCGACCGGGACCAGCTCGGTGCCGGGCGGGGCGACGAGGTCGGCGATCTCCTCCAGCACCGGGCCCAGCGGAGCGACCGGGCTGACCGCGTCGAAGGCGCCGGTGAGGCGCTGCTCGCCTGCCGTCACGATCCACGCCGCGAGGTCGCGGACGTCGACGTGCTGGAACGGCTGCTTCGGGGTGTCGGGCACCGCCACGCGGCCGCCGCGGCTGAAGCGAGCCGGCCAGTAGCCGAAGCGGTCCATGTAGTCACCAGGGCCGGTGATCTGCCCCGGCCGCACGATGAACAGCCGGTCTCCGAGGGCGTCGCGGGCCGCGTGCTCGCAGGCGACCTGCACGCCGCCGTAGACCTCCGGCGTCATCTCGGCCAGGTCGATCCGGTCGTGTTCGATCGGTTCGTGCTGCGGGGATTCCGCGGTCTGGCCGAGCGTCGCGGTGTCCGCGTAAGTGTTGATCGTGGAGACGTACGTCCAGTGCCGGGTGGTGATGACGCGCAACGCGTCGCGGACCCAGCGCAGCCCGGTGTACGCGATGTCGACCACCGCGTCGAACCGCTCGCCCGCCAGTACGTCGATCGAGCCCGGCTCGTCCCGGTCGACGCGCACGTGCCGCGCGCCGTCCGGCACGCTCCCCGACACGCCACGCGCCGCGCACACGACGTCGTGGCCGCGCCGGACCGCTTCCGCCGCAACGGTTTTCGAGAGGAACGACGTCCCACCCAGCACCAGCAACCGCATGTGATCGACTCTGCCCGAGCCCGTCCGCGGCAGGCCAGGGATTTCGCGCAGAGCGGATCAGGTCAGCGGGGTCAGCAGCCGGTGCGGCTCCCGCAGCGCGACGCTCACCGGATCGTCCCGGTGGTCGCGCTTCGCACCGGGGCCGAGGCTCACCACCAGGTCCGCCGGCGCGGGGACGGTCCGGCAGCGCGGGCAGAGCCCGGATTCCGTGACGGCCGTGCCGCAGTCCGCGTGGCTGAAGACGCGCCGCGGCCCGGCGGGCGGCCCGAACTCGTGCTCGCCCCACTGCGCCAACGCGAACACCGCGGGCCACAGGGCGATGCCGCGCGCGGTGAGGACGTACTCGTGGCCGGACGGCCGCGGCCGCCGTTCGAGCAGGCCCGCGGCGACCAGGGACTTCAGTCGGTCGGTGAGGACGGCGCGCGGGATGTCCAGGTGCGCGCACAGGTCGCCGAACCGGCGGACGCCGTAGAAGAAGTCCCGCAGGACGAGCAGCGTCCACCGCTCGCCGACGACCTCCAGCGCCCGCGCCAGTGAGCAGTCCTGGGTCGCGTAGTCCTTGCCGAGTGCCACGGATCCAGCATAGCGACTGGTTCAGTTATTGAACTACTGCTGCTAGTGTCCCTCCTAGTTCGTTGACTGAACTGGAGGGGTGATGGCAACGCTGGTGATCGCGTGCGCCGCGGCGTTCCTGGTGCTGGTGAACTTCACCGCGCCGCTCGCCACGCTCGGCGAGATCGCGGACGCGCTCGGGGCGGGGCCCGCCGGGCAGACGTGGATCCTCGGGAGCATCAGCCTCGGCCTGGCCGCGGCGCTGCTGATCGCGGGGAGTCTCGCGGACACGTTCGGCCGCAGGCGGGTGTTCGTGCTGGGCGGAGCGGGGCTCGCGGCCGGCAGCGTGCTGTGCGCGCTGGCCCCGGAGACGTGGGCGTTCGTCCTGGGGCGGATCGTGCAGGGCGTGGCCGGGGCGGCGTTGCTGGTGTCCAGCCTGGGGCTCATCGCGCACGCCCACCCGGCCGGGGCGGCGCGCGTGCGGGCGACGGGGCTGTGGGGCGCGATGCTCGGTGGCGGGATCACGGTCGGGCCGGTGATGGCCGCGCTGTTGACCGCGCCGGCGGGCTGGCGGTCGGTGTACTGGCTGATCGCGCTGCTCGGCGCGGCGGTGGCGGCCGCGGGCGCGCGGTTGCCGGAATCCCGGGGGATCCCGCGGCCGACGGACTTCGCGGGCCTGCTGACGCTCGGGCCGGGGATCGCGCTGCTGGTCGCGGCCCTGACCGAGGCCCGCGCGGGGTGGGACGCGGGTGTGGTCGTCTGGGCGGCGCCGGCGGTGGTCCTGCTGGGGGTGTTCGTCGTGGTCGAGTTGCGGGTCGCGGAGCCGATGATCGACCTGCGGCTGCTGCGCGCCCCGGCGTTCCGCGCGGCCACGACGGGGGCGCTGACCAGCGGGATCGCGGTCGTGTCGTACATGACGTTCCTGCCCAGCCTGTTGCACCGGCTGCTCGGGCTGACCCCGCTCGCCGCCGCGGCGGTGGTGTCGATCTGGTCGGGTGTGTCGTTCGTGGTGGCCGCCCAGGCCCGGCGGGTGACGGGACGGCTGGGCGACCGGCGCCAGGCCGCGCTGGGGCTCGGCCTGTGCGCGGCGGGGGAGCTGGCCACGCTCGGATTGACGGCGCACTCGTCGTGGTGGCACTTCGCGCCCGGGCTGGCCGTGGCGGGCGTCGGCACCGGCCTGTCGAACGCGGCGCTGGCGGGGCTCTCGGTGCGAACCGTGCCGCCCGACCGAGCCGCGATGGGCACCGGGGCCAACAACACGGCCCGCTACGTCGGATCCGCGCTGGGGATCGCCCTGGTCGCGGTCGTACTGGCGGTGGCGCCCGGTGCGGCCGGGGTGAACTACGCGGCCGCGATCACGGGTGCGTTGGCCTTGCTCGGCGCTGTGGTGACGGCCCTGAGCCGGGAGCGCGTTCCGGAGCACGGGCTGGTGAGCAGCGGACGGGGCTAGTCGGTCATCCGCCGTCCGCTGCTCGCCGTCATCGCGCCAGGAGGTCTCGCAGCGCCTTGATCACCTCGGCCGGGCCTTCCTCCGCCATGAAGTGCCCTGAGGTCACCGTCCGGTGGTCGAGGTCCGGCGCCCACTTCCGCCACACCGCCGCGGCGTCGTAGCCGAGCGCGGCGCCCCAGTCCTGCTGCAGCACGGTCACCGGCATCGTCAGGTGGCGGCCGGCTTCGCGGTCGGCGGTGTCGTGCGTGATGTCGATCCCGGCGGTCGCCCGGTAGTCGGCGACGATCGAGGTCACCGCCTCACGCGAGGCGCGCAGGTACTCGGCCCGCACGTCCGCCGGGATCGCGTCCGGGTTCTGCGTCCACGCGTCCAGGAAGTAGCCGAAGAACTCGTCCGGCACGGCGCCGATCATCTTCTCCGCCAGCCCGGGCGGCTGCGCCATCAGGTACAGGTGGAACCCGACCGCCGCGCTCGCGCCGTGCATCACGTCCCACATGTCCAGCGTCGGCAGCACGTCCAGCGATGCCAGGTGCGTGACGGTGTCCGGGTGGTCCAGTCCGGCGCGGATCGCGACCAGCGCGCCGCGGTCGTGCCCGGCCAGCGCGAACCGCGAGTGCCCGAACGCGCGGGCCACCGCCACGACGTCGGCGGCCATCGTGCGCTTGGAGTACGTCTCGCCGGTGTCCGCGGGCTTGTCGCTGTGGCCGTAGCCACGCAGGTCCGGCACGATCACGGTGTGGTCGGCGACGAGGTCGGCGGCCACGTGCCGCCACATCAGGTGGGTCTGCGGGAAGCCGTGCAACAGCACGACCGGGCTGCCGGAACCGCCGATGGCCACGTTGAGTGAAACGCCCTCGGCGACGGGAACCCGCTGGTAGTCGAATCCGGTGATCTGCATGGCACCGAGCGTGCGCCGGCCCGGTCAGCAACGGATCAGCACGCGCTCAGCGGCTACAGTGCGTGGTGATGGGCTCGTCCGTGCGGTTCGCGGTGCTCGGCCCGCTGATCGCCGAGGCCGGGCGCGGTCCGCTCGACCTCAAGGGACCGCGGCACCGGGCCGTTCTCGCGCGCCTGCTGACCGCGCGCGGCCGGGTGGTGCCGGTCGACCGCCTCGTCGACGACCTGTGGGCCGACCCGCCCGATGGCGCGGTCGGTGCCATCCAGACCTTCGTCGCGGCGTTGCGTCGCGCGCTGGAGCCCGACCGGCCGCCGCGCACCCCCGCGCAGTTGCTCGTGACCACCGGCGGCGGCTACGCGCTGCGCGCCGACGAGGTCGACGCGTGGCGTTTCGAGGAGGCGGTCACGAAGTCCGCCGGTCTCGCACCGGCCGAAGCACTGTCCCTTGTGGACGAGGCACTGGGTCTGTGGCGCGGCCCGGCCTACGCCGAGTTCGCCGATCAGGCTTGGGCGCGTGCGGAGATCGCCCGCTTGGACGAGCTGCGCCTGCTCGCGGTGGAACGCCGGGGGGACGCGTTGCTGGGCCTCGGGCGGGCCGCGGAAGCCGTGCCGGACCTGGAGGCCCACACCGGCGCGCATCCGTTGCGGGAGAACGGGTGGCGGCTGCTCGCGCTAGCGCTGTACCGGGCCGGCCGTCAGGGCGACGCGCTCGCCGCGCTGCGCCGGGCACGGCAGGCGCTGGCCGACGAACTGGGCGTCGACCCAGGGCCGGACTTGCGCGAGCTGGAGGCGGACATCCTCGCGCAGGCGCCCGAGCTGCGTGGTGCGATGGCTGAGTCGGGTGGGCGGGCGCCGGGCTCGGTCGGGCGGGGCGATGAGTCGGAGGGTGAGGCGTCGGGCCTGCCGGGCGGGCGGGGCGCTGCGCTGGGGGGTCAGGCGTCGGGCGGGCGGGGCGCTGCGCTGGGGGAACCGCTCGTCGGGCGGGATGACGAGCTGGCACGGCTCGTCGAGGCCGCCGGGCGGGCGCCCCTCGTCCTCATCTCCGGCGAGGCGGGCGCTGGCAAGACCGCGCTCGCCGAAGCATTCACCGCTGAGATGGCAGCGCGGGGCTGGTCCACCGCGTGGGGCGTCAACCCCGAGCACGAAGGCGTGCCCGCCGCCTGGCCGTGGACCCTGATCCTCGACGCGCTCGGCATCGCGCCCCCGGCCGAGCCGAACCGCTTCCAGTGGCACCGCGCCGTGCGCGAACAGCTCGCCCGGCGGGGCAAGCTGCTGCTGGTCCTCGACGACCTGCACTGGGCAGGCGAGGAGACCCTGGCGCTGCTGTCCGCGCTGGTCACCGACCCGCTGCCGGGGCCGGTGCTGATCGTCGCCACCTACCGCAGCACCGACGTCGCCCCCGGGCTCGCCGGTTTTCTCGGCCGGATCGCGCGGGCCGAGCCGGTGCGGATCTACCTCGGCGGCCTGCCCGCCGACGCGGTGCCTGCGCTCGTGCGGGCCACCACCGGCCGGGACGTCGACACCGGCACCGCCCGGACGATCCACCAGCGCAGCGGCGGCAACCCGTTCTTCGTGCGCGAACTGGCGCGCGTGCTCGACACCGAGGGTGCGCTGGCGGCGGTGCCGCCGGGCGTGCGGGACGTGGTCCGGTACCGCGTCGCTCAGCTGCCCGACGCGGTCCAGGCCGTGCTGCGGCAGGCCGCGGTCATCGGCACCGAGGTCGACCTGGACCTCCTGCCCGGCGACGCCCTCGACGCGCTCGAACTCGCCGCCGAACGCGGTTTCCTCGTCGAACACGGGCCGGGCCGGTTCCGGTTCGCGCACGCCCTCGTCCGCGACACGCTCTACCAGGACCTGTCCCGCTCGCGCCGGGCCCGGTTGCACGCGCGGATCGGCGAGGCGATCGAACGCCTGCGGCCCGGGGACGGCGCCGCGCTGGCGCACCACTTCCTGCTCGCCGAGGCACCCGCCGCGGTGCGGTACGCGCGCGCCGCGGCCGAGGACGCCGAGCGCCGCTTCGCCCCGCACGAGGCCGCGCGGCTGTGGCAGGCCGCGCTCGACCACGCCGACCGCCGCGCGCCCGCCGAGCCGGATCGTGGCGTGGCCGGCGGGAGTGCTGCCGCTGCTGGCGGTGGTGGTGCGGCTGCCGGTGGGAATGGCGGTGTGGCTGGCGGCGCAGGTGGTGCGGTTGCCGGTGGGGATGGCGGTGTGGCTGGCGGCGCAGGTGGTGCGGTTGCCGGTCGGGATGGCGGTGTGGCTGGCGGCGCAGGTGGTGCGGTTGCCGGTGGGGATGGCAGTGTGGCTGGCGGCGCAGGTGGTGCGGTTGCCGGTGGGGCTGGTGGTGTGCCTGGCGGCGCAGCTGGTGCGGCTGCCGGTGGGGATCGTGGTGCGGCTGCGGGCGCGGATCGGGGTGTGGGCTCCGGCGCCGGCGTGCCGGAGCGGCTCGAGCTGATCATGGGCCTCGTGCGGGCGCTGGCCGTCGCCGGTGAGCTCGATCGAGCGCGCGAGCACCGGGCCGAGGCGCTCACCCTGGCCGAGCAGGTCGGTGACCCCGCGCTGACCGCACGCGTGCTCGTCGCCTTCGACGTGCCCGCGATCTGGACCGCCGCCGACGATCCCGCGCTCGCCCGGCGGATCGCCGACGCGACCGAGCGGACCCTGGACGCGTTGCCACCGGGCGAAGACGCGGTTCGCGCACGTCTGCTCGCCACGCTCGCCCTCGAACTGCGCAACACCGCGGGCGACCGGGGACCGCGGGCCGCGCGGGAAGCCGAGGCACTGGCCCGGCGCCTCGACGATCCCGCCCTGCTCGCGTTCGCGTTGAACGCCCGGTTCATGCAGTCCTTCGAGCGCGCCGGGCTCGCACCGGAGCGGGCCCGCATCGGGCGCGAGCTGGTCGAGCTGGCCCGGCGCCACGAACTGGTGACGTTCGAGGTGCTCGGCCACCTCGTCCTGGTGCAAGCCGCCTCGGCCCTCGCCGACTTCGCCACCGCCGACCGCCACGCGGAGGCGGCCGACGAGCTCGGCGAGAAGCACGAGATCCCGCTCGTCGGCGTGTTCACGCAGTGGTATCGCGCGATGCGGACGTCCGCGGCCGGGCAGCCCGCCGAAGCGGCGTACCGCGCGGCGGCGGCCCGGCTGGCAGGCACCGGGATGTCCGGTGTGGACAGTGGGATCCTCGGCTTCGCCCTGCTGTGCGACCGCCTCCAGCGCGGCGCCGACCCCGGGCACGACCTCGACTTCGGCGCCTACGAGCCGTGGTGCCGCCCGGTGGTGTCCGACGACGGGTCGGAGATCCCGCCCTCTCCGCGCGACCTGCTCTTCGAAGCCCGCACGTGCCTGCACGCCCTGGTAGCGATCCGCCGCGGCGACCGGCCGGCGATGGCCCGCCTGCACGCCGAACTGCTGCCCGCGGCGGGCGAACTGGCCGGCGCGGGCAGCGGACTGCTCACGCTCGGCCCGGTCAGCCGGTACCTGGACGAGCTGGCCCGCCACGGCAACGGTTGAGTTGAGGTGCCCACAAACTCCCGTGCTCGTGACGGCTGCCCGGTCGCGTCGCGGTCCGGGCGGCAGACGTGCGTGGTGGCTGCTTGGGCCGGCGCAGCGTGGCTTCGGCTCGAAGCGGTTCACGCCTCGCGATCGTGCCGGGCGGCCGGCGATGCGCGCGGCCGTTGCGGGGCAGGCCTTCGCGGTCCAGCCGCGAGCGGATGGAAGTGGTCGGGGTGGAGCCGGTCTCGGTCATGTCGGCCATCCTGCCCGGGGAGTACGACAATTCCACGCCTGCGGCCGAATTCCTTCACGAGGTGGTGCAGTCGTGCACTGGGACACCCACCGGTGGTGATGTTCCGGACCTCTGGCCGGAGGATCTCGTGGCAGCGCTGAGCCGAGTGGATCAGGTCGTCGATGACGTGGCGGAGGAACGGGCGGCTACCTGCGGGCCAAGAAGCTCGACAACCGCCGGCTCAGGAGGTGACTGCGTCAGGCGGCCGGGCGGCTCGCTCCCGCGTAGTCGTCCGTCCGCGTGCGGTACGTCGCGATCTGGATGGCCATGCCCTGCGTCGGCGCGTTGATCATCAGGCCGTTGCCCAGGTAGAGGCCCACGTGGTGGATGCGGGTCGCCGGGTTGCCGTAGAACACCAGGTCGCCCATCTTCGGCTCGGCGACCGCCGGGGTGGACCGGAACTGCATGTCCGCGGTGCGCAGCAGGTTCACGCCCGCCGCGTCGTAGGCGGCCTTCGTCAGCCCGGAGCAGTCGAACCCGGCCGCGCCCGCGTCCGGGCCGTTGCCGCCCCACACGTACGGCAGGCCGAGCTGGTCGAGGGCGAACCGGGTGGCCCGCACCGACGGCGCGGACGCCGACGCCGGATCCAGCGAAAGCTGCGCGTACAGCTGGGCGTTGCCGAGCGCCTGCTGGCGGAACAGGTCCGAGTCGCGGTAGTGCTCGATCGCCTTCCACCAGCCCTGCCCGGCCTGCAGGTCGGTGTTCCCGGCGCACAGCGTGCGGCCCGCGGCCACGGACGCGTCGTCGATGTCCTGGATGTCGCCGCGCGCGCCGGCCCGCTGCCACTCGGCCTGGGTGAGTTGCATCGGCCCGCTGCGCGGCTCCGTCGCGGCCTCACCGGCGGCGCCGGTCAGCGGCACCGCGCCCAGCGCCTTCGCCGGCGTCCCGTCCGCGCCCAGCGACCCGCCGCCGAACCGGCCGTGGTCCGTGCTGGCCTTGCCGATCCCGGCGAGCGTCACCCACGACAGGTGGCAGCCCGGGTCCTCCTCGCGCAACGTCAGCTCGCCCGTCGCGTACCCGATCAGCGCGCGCTCCGGGATGTCCAGCGGACCGCTCAGCCCGGCCGCCCACTTCTCCAGCTCGCTGCGGCCCTGCTCCTGGGGCGCCTGCGCCTGCACCGGGGCGTTCGGCTCGAGCACGGTCGGCGCGGACGCGAGCGCCGCGTTGCCCGGCGGCGGCTCGGGCGGCACCACGTCGGCGGCGGCCCGCACCTGTTCGCCCGGCGGCTCGACCAGCAGCCACCCGCAGGTGCCCACGGCGGCGACGAGGATCAGCGCGATCAGGGCACGCCCGGCGGCGGCCCGCCCCCAGGATCGGAAACGCATGGTCACCTCGCCAACACTAAAAGACAACGGCCGCTCCGGACACAGTGATCCAACGACCGGACCCCCTCGTGCGTGACGGAGGGCGAATAGGCTTCCCACATGAACGCGATCAACGCCGGGCGGCTGCGCGCCGAACTGCTCGCCCCGCAGGGTCCGTACGCGGCGCTGGACGTCGTCCCCAGCACCGGCTCCACCAACGCCGACCTGCGGCGGGCGAGCGTCGAGGGCGCGGCGGACCGGACCGTGCTGATCGCCGAGGAGCAGACCTCCGGCGTCGGCAGGCGCGCGCGGGTGTGGGCGTCCCCCAAGGGCAGTGGCATCTATCTCAGCGTGCTGCTCCGCCCGGTGGAGGTCCCGTTCAGCGCGCTGGGCTCGCTGGCGATCGCGGCCGGGCTCGCGGTGACCGACCTGACCGGCGAACTGGGTGTCGACGCCGTTCTCAAGTGGCCCAACGACGTGCTCGCCGGCCCGGACCGCGGCAAGTGCGCGGGCATCCTGTCCGAGGCCGTCGCCGGGGACGAGCTGGGCGTGGTGCTCGGCATCGGGCTCAACGTCCGCCCGCTGGGCCCGGGTGTCGAGCCGGGCGCGGGCGGGCTGCTGCCGACGTCGCTGGCCGAGCAGGGCGCCCGCACCACCGACCGCACCGACATCGCCACGTTGCTGCTGGCCGCCCTCGCCGACCGGGAGGACCGCTGGCGCGCGGCGGGCGGCGACCTCGCGAAGGCCGGCCTGCTGGACGACTACCGGGCCCGCTGCGAGACCCTCGGTCAGGAGGTGCGCGTGCTGCTGCCGGGCGACCACACGATCCTCGGCACGGCCGAGGACGTCGACGGCGCCGGCCAGCTAAAAGTGCGTGGCCAGGACGGCAAGCGGCACACCGTGTTCGCCGGAGACGTCGTGCACCTGCGCCCGGTACGGTGAAGCGGTCGCGAGAGGAGTTCGCAGTGGCCTACCCCGACGATCTGCTCAGCGAGAACGAGCAGGTCATAGTGCACAGCCATCCGCACGCGAAGATGCTGATCTGGCCGGTGATCGGTTTTCTCGTGACGCTGGGGCTGGGCATCTGGCTCGTCACGCTCGCCGGCGACGCGCCCGCGCCGTGGAACGACGTGGCCCGCATCGCGATCGCCGTGGTCGCGGTGGTGCTGATCGTCTGGTTCTTCCTGGTGCCGCTGGTCCGCTGGCGCACCACCCACTTCATCGTCACGACCGACCGCCTCATCGTCCGCGAGGGCGTGATCAAACGCACCGGCATCGACATCCCGCTGGGCCGGATCAGCAGCGTGCAGTTCGAGCACGGCATCGTGGACCGCCTCTTCGGCTGCGGGACGCTGGTGATCGAGTCCGCTTCGGACGAGCCGCTGCGGTTCGAGGACATCCCGCGCGTCGAACGGGTGCACACGATGATCTACCGGCAGGTCAACGACAACCCGTACGACGACTTCCCCGGCGAGCAGGGACCGCAACCCCGTGGCCGCGGCGTCCGGTGATCTCACCCGATCCAGCGACCTGCGGATCACGGAGCTGACCGCGGGTGACTGGCCGCTGTTCGAGCGGCTGCTCGGCCCGGGCGGGCTGCAGGGCGGCTGCTGGTGCGCCTGGTTCCGGATGACCAGCAGGCAGTTCCGGGAGACCGGCCCCGAGGGGCACAAGGCGCACGTGCGCGATGAGGTTCGCGCCGGGAAACCGTTGGGGCTGCTGGGGATCCTCGACGACGAGCCGGTCGCCTGGGGCGCGGTCTCGCCCCGGCTGGACAACCCGCGCCTGGCCACCTCCCGGGTCGCCGCGCTGCCGGACGACGATCCCACGGACGTGTGGTCGGTGACGTGTTTCTACGTGCACCGCCGCGCCCGCGGGCGGGGCATCGCGGCGGCGATGCTGCGCGCCGCGACCCGGCACGCGTTCGACCGCGGCGCCCGCGTGGTCGAGGGATATCCGGTGGACGCCAGGAAAAAGCGGCCCGCGGGCGAGCTCTACCACGGCACCGTCGAGATGTTCGCCGCGGCTGGTTTCGAATTGACCGCACGACGTGACACGGTTCGGGCACTCATGCGTATTTCGGCTCGATGAGGCAACCTGATGCCGAGGGGGAACCGGAGCGCGCCGCCGCGCGTCCGAGTCCGAGCCGACTGCTGTACTCGCGAGGAGGGGTGCCGTGACCGAGCATCGGGCGCAGGTGGAGGAACTGCTCGCCGACTACCGCCGCAGCCGGGAGAACCTCGCGTCGGCGCAGCGCGATCTCGCGGCCGTCACCGCTTCGGCCACCGACGCCGACGGGCTGATCACGGCGACCGTCGGCCCGCGCGGCACCCTGACTTCCCTGACCGTCGCGGACGGCGCGTACTGGCGGTACCGGCCGAACGAGCTGGCGCAGCAGATCGTGCGCGTCACCGCCGAAGCCACCGTGCGGGCGCTCGCGCGGGCCGGTGAGGTGCTGGCGCCGGTCTTGCCCGCGGGCACCGATCCGCAGGCGCTGCTGCTCGGCACCGGCGACCTCGACGCGACCGAGATCGCGCCCGCGAAGCCCCGTCTCGCCCCGGATGAGGAGAGTCTCGAGGACCACCGCTGGATGACGCGATGAGCGGCGGGTTCGAGGCCGACGCCGACCGGCTCGCCGTTTCCTCCGGCGACTTCGACAGCCTCGCGGAGCGCGCGGCGGCGGTCGCGGAGCGGCTGGAGCGCGCCCTCGCCGGCGCGGACGGGGCGTGGGGCGACGGCCCGGTCGGGCAGGCGATCGCCGCGTCGCACGTGCCGTCCGCCGAGGAGACGCTGGCCGGGCTGCGGAGCCTGTCCGGGCGGCTGACGGCGTTCGGGCAGACCGTCGGCGAGGCCGCCGGGCGCTACCGCGGGTCCGAAGAGGACGCGCAGCAGGCGATCACCGAAACGGCACAGGGGTAGCGCATGGGCATCGAGCTGCCGCGGGAACTCGCCGATCTCGCCGCGGAGACCGGGCTGTCCTGGCCGGACGCGGACGAGGACAGGTTGCGTGAGCAGGCGTCCGCCTGGCGCGACGCGCACCGCGAACTGACCGCGCTCGCCGCGGAGGCTGACCAGCAGGCGGGCACCGCGGTCGCCGCGCTGTCCCGGGACGCGGGCGAGGCGGCCGGGCGGGCGTGGTCGGCGTTCGTCGACCCGGAGAACGGGCACCTCACCGCCGCCGCCCGTGGCGCCGCCGAAGCCGCCGACCGGTTGGACAACGCGGCCGAGCAGGTCGGCGCCGCGAAGGTCGAACTGGTGCGGCAGCTCGTCGAGGCCGCGAAGAACCGGGACGCGAGCCTCGCCGCCGCGGAGAACGGCCACCCGACCGCGATCCTCGGCGTCGAACCGATCCTGCGCGGCACCGCGGCGAACCTGGCGGTCGTGACGCACGGCCTCGCCGCGACCCTCGGTCCGGCGCCGGTCGGCTCGCTGGTCACTCCGCTCGTCGAGCCGAACCCGGGCGCCCGCACGCCGGACGGTCAGGGCGCCCTGCTCGGGGTGGTCACCGGGCTGGCGCCGGAACTGGTGGCGCCGGTAGTCACGCCGTCCCCCGCGGTGCTCGGCAGCGCGTCGCCGGCCGCGCCGGCCGCGCCGTCCGCGCCGGCTGTGCCGTCGGCGGTGGCCTCGGCCGTGCTGACGCCGCCGGTGGTGCCGCCCGTGGTCCCCGAACCGGCCTTCGCCGACACCGACACCGGCCCGATCCAGCTGCCGGACCCGCCGACCCCGCCGTCGCTGCCGCAGTACGAGGGGCTGCTGGACTCCGGGGGCTTCGACGAGGTGCCGACGCCGTCGACCGGGCTGCCGAACGCGACCGTCGCCGCCGGGTTCTCCGAGAACGCCGTGCCGCCGATGGGAATGCCGGGGATGCCCGGACTGCCGGGCGCGCCCGCTCCGGCTGCCGGGTACGCGCCGGCGGCTCCCGCGGCCGGGTACGCGGCCCCCTTCGCGCCGCAGGCACCAGTCGCGCCGCAGCCGCCGGTCGCGCCGCAAGCACCGGTCGGGCCGCAGCCGCCGGTCGCGCCGGGCCCGCGCCAGCCGTACCAGCCGTATCCCGAACCCGCCTCGCGCGCGCCGGAGCCGATGGGCGCGCCGCGGCAGGAGCGGGAGACGATCGTCGCGTTGTTCCGGGTCCACATGTTCCCGATCGGCCACCTGCCCGTCGCCACCGACAAGCCGGCGCGGCAGCTGCCAGCGCCGCCGTGCGAGGTCGACTACGCGCCGGGACTGCGGTTCCCGCCGCACGACCACCCGCGCTCGGACCTGATCCGCACCGACGACGCGCTGGCGAAGGTCCAGGCCGGGTACGGCCGCCGTCCCTCGCCCGCCGGGACGCCCCCGGCCGAGGTGCTCGCCGGGTACGACCCGCTGGGCGGTCTGCACGAACGCGACTGGGACCGCCGGTTCCTCGCCGGGAAGCGCCGCGAGGTGCCGGAGTACGCGTGGCCGCCGGGCGAGCTGTACCCCGAGGGCGGCACCGCGGAGGGCGAGCCGGAGGTGCTGGCCGAGGGCACGGTGCTGGACCGGTTCGGCGATCCGCGCGGCCGGGTGTTCGCCCCGGACGGCACCCCGTTCGCGCGGCGGTCGCTGCCGCCGCCGGTCCGCGACGCCGGCTACCGGCGGTACCGCGTGCTGCGGGACGTGCCGGTGTGGCGCGCGGTGTCGGCGCCGTGGTTCGGGCAGCCCGGCGGCGGCGAGCGATACCGGGCGGTCTATTCGGCCGACGAGCTGGTCACCCTGGGGTATCTGGCGGACATCACGTTCGAGGAGGGCGCTGCGCAGTGAACGTCGAGTCGATCGTGCGGTGGCTGGCGGCCATCGGGGTGCCCGGCGAGGTGATCTCGATCGGCAAGGAGGCCGACAACGCGTGGTGCCTGCTGCGCGTCGAGGAGTCCGAAGAGGGCGGCCCGGTGTGGGAGGTGTTCTGGCGCGAGCAGGGCAACCGCTACGACTGGGCCCGGTTCACCAACGAGCAGGTCGCCTGCCACTACCTGTTCGGCAGGCTGGCGTGGTCGCAGGTCGCCCGCGGTGCGGTGGGGTTGCTGCCCGCGCCGGCTTAAGACGGGCTGACGGCACCGTTAAGGAATTCGCGCTGGTGCTCGCGGGGCGCCGCGGTGATGCTCGATCCATGATCACCCCCGACACCAAGGACTGGACCTGGGTGCTGCGCGCGCCGTGCCCGGAATGCGGTTTCGACGCCGCGACGTTCACGCGCGAAGACGTGCCCGCGATGCTGCGCGCGAACGCCGGCGCCTGGCGCGAGGCGCTGGGCCGGCCGGACGCGCGAGAGCGGCCGGCGCCGGACAAGTGGTCCACCTTGGAGTACGGGTGCCACGTGCGCGACGTGTGCCGGATCTACCTGGAGCGCCTGCGGCTGATCCGCACGCAGGACGCCCCGCGGTTCCCGAACTGGGACCAGGACGCGACGGCGGTCGAGGACCGGTACGACACCCAGGACCCGCGGGTGGTGGCGGACGAGCTGCTTGCGGCGGCGGACCGGCTGGCCACGGCGCTCGCCGAGGTGACCGGCGCGGAGTGGGACCGGACCGGCACCCGCAGCGACGGCGCGCACTTCACCGTCGACACCTTCGCGCGCTACTTCATCCACGACCCGCTGCACCACCTCTGGGACGTGACCGGCGAGCGCTACCGCCGCAGGTAGCCGAGCGCCTCGTCGTGCAGGTGCCCGTTCGACGACAGCGCCGAGCCGCCGTCGAAGCGCTCCGCGCCGGTCAGGTCGGAGAACCGGCCGCCGGCCTCGGTGAGCAGGATCTGCATCGGCGCGACGTCCCACGGGTTGACGATCGGCTCGGCCGCCAGGTCGATCGCGCCCTCGGCGACCAGGCAGTGCTGCCAGAAGTCGCCGAAGGCGCGGGTTTCCCAGCAGGCGTCCACGAGGCCCAGGTACGCCTCGCGCGAGTGGTACTCGGTCCACGAGCCCAGGTCCGTCGTGGACAGGTAGGCGTCGGACAGCGCGGACACCGCCGACACCGAGATCCGGCGCTCGCCCGCGGAGTCGCTCATCCACGCGCCCTCGCCCGCCGCGGCCCACCAGCGGCGGCCCAGCAGCGGCGCGCTGACCATGCCGACCACCGGCTGCCCGTCCTCGACCAGCGCGATCAACGTCGCCCACACCGGGCCGCCGCGCAGGAAGTTCTTCGTCCCGTCGATCGGGTCCAGCACCCACGCGCGGCCCGACTCCCAGTCCGTGCCGCCGCGTTCCTCGCCCGCCACGGCGTCGTCCGGGCGTTCGGCGGCGAGCACCTCGCGCACCGCGTCCTCGACCGCCGTGTCCGCGTCGGTGACCGGCGTGCGGTCCGGTTTGCTGCTGACCTTCAGGTCGCGGGCGCGGAACCGGGCCGTGGTGATCGAGTCCGCCGCGTCCGCGAGCTTCCCCGCCAGGATGAGATCGTCCGTGTAGCTCGCCACGCCACGATGTTTTCACGGGCCGCGGTCGTAGAGTTGGCCAGGTGAGCATGGTGTTGCTGGCCGAGGACGACCCGGCGATCGCGGACCCGCTGTCGCGTGCGCTCGAGCGGGAGGGCTACGACGTCGAAGTGGTGGGGGACGGCCCCGCGGTGCTCGACACCACCCAGGCCAAGCGGGTCGACCTGCTCGTGCTCGACCTCGGGCTGCCCGGCATGGACGGTCTGGAGGTGTGCCGCAGGCTGCGCGCGAACGGCAGCGAGCTGCCGGTGCTGATGCTCACCGCCCGCACCGACGAGGTCGACTTCGTGGTGGGCCTCGACGCCGGCGCGGACGACTACGTGGCCAAGCCGTTCCGGCTCGCCGAGCTGCTGGCCCGCATCCGCGCCCTGCTGCGCCGCCGGGCGCCCGAGGTGCTGGAAGCCGGCGGGGTGCGGATGGACCTCGGCGCGCGGATGGTGCTCGTGGACGGCCGCGAGGTGCAGCTGGCGAACAAGGAGTTCGAGCTGCTGCGGGTGCTGATGAGCCACGCCGGGCAGGTGGTGAGCCGCGACGAGATCCTCGCCGAGGTGTGGAACGACCTGGAGTCCAAGACGTCCAAGACGCTCGACATGCACATGTCGTGGCTGCGCCGGAAGCTGTCGGTGACCAGCGACGGCAAGGGGTCGGTGATCCACCACGGCGACGGTGAGCGGCGGATCGCGACTGTCCGCGGCGTCGGCTTCCGGTTCAACGCAGACTAGTGCGCCGCCGGATCCTGCTCGCCATCCTGCTCGCCGTCGCGGTGACCGCGGCGGCGCTGGGCATCCCGCTCGGCGTGACCGCGTGGAAGCTGGTCGACAGCATCTACAACGAGGACCTGGCCGGCCGCGCCGCGCAGATCGCCGCGACGCTGGACACCGAGCTGGCCGACGGCGCGCTCGACCAGAACGACCTCACGCAGGTGTCGGTCGCCATCCCGCAGGGCGGCAAGCTGGTCGTCGAGGTGCCGGGCCAGGACCGGATGACCGAGGGCGCCGACCCGGGGGCGGACCCGGTGACGGCGACCGTGCAGCTGGCGCGGCAGGGGCACCTGGAGCTGTCGATCCCGTCCGGGCCGCTGCGGTCGCGGCAGACCACAGTGACGCTGGCCGTGCTGCTGCTGGTGGTGTTCTCGGTGACGATCGGGACGGTGGTGGCGACCGTGACCGCCCGGCGGCTGGCCAAGCCGTTGCGGCACGTGGCCGAGCGGGCGGCGCGGCTCGGCGGCGGGGACTTCCGGCCGGACACCAGCCGCTACGGGATCGGTGAGCTGGACATGGTCGCCGAGGCGCTGGACACGTCGGGGACCGCGCTGGCGCAGCTCGTGCAGCGGGAGCGGCAGCTGGTCGGGGACGTGTCGCACCAGCTGCGGAGCAGGCTGACCGCGCTGCAGTTGCGGCTGGAGTCGCTGACGGTGGCCGACGACCCGGACACGGCGGAGGAGGCGCGGGCGGCGCAGGAGCAGGCGGACCGGTTGTCGGAGGCGCTGGAGGAGCTGCTGGCGGCGGCGCGCGCGGCGAGCGAGGTCGACACGGAGGCGCTGGAGCTGGCCGCGGAGCTGCCCGAGGTGTCGCAGGAGTGGCGGCAGTTGCTGCGCGCGGAGGGCCGCAACCTGCGCCTGCGAATCGGCGAGGGCCTGATGGCGCGGGCGACGCCCGGGCGGTTGCGCGAGGTGGTGGGCGTGCTGCTGGACAACGCGCTGCGGCACGGGGCGGGGACGGTCACGCTGGCCGCGCGCCGGGGCGAGACCGAGGGCACGGTGGTGGTCGAGGTGAGCGACACCGGCTCGGGAATTCCGGACGACCTCGCGCCGCACATCTTCGAGCGCGGTTTTTCCGGCGGCGGCTCGACGGGGGTCGGGCTGGCGCTGGCTCGTGCCCTGGCGGAAGCCGACGGCGGGCGGCTGGAACTGTCCAGCCGGCGGCCGGCGGTGTTCAGCCTGTTCCTGCGGGTGCCGAACCCGGGGGACGTGCCGGAGGTGCGCTGGCCCGCGGAGCGCGTGCCCCGCTGAGCGAGGCGAGCTTCAGCCGGCTGCCGTAAGCCCCTGGGGCGGCAGCGTCAGGCATTGCTGGGGCGGTTACGCCCGGGGCCGGTGGCGGAAGCGTGGCGCTGCCCGCGGGTGCCGGAAAGCATGAACGAGTGCTGGCCTGCGGAGCGCGTGCCGCCACTGCGCTGGGGCCAGCCGCGGCCGAACCCAGAGCGGGCAGCGTCAGGCGTTGCTGTCGGCCTCGTCGCGGGAGAGGTCCCTGCGGCGCTTCCCCAGTTCGTCTGGGAAGACCCACCGCTTGAAGCCCCAGAAGCGGAACACCATCGCCAGCAGCATGCCGATGATGGACCCGCTGACGAAGTCCGCCGCCTCCTGCGCGAACCGGCTCACGTGCGGCAGTTCCAGGTGCAGCACGTACCGCGACACCCACAGCGGAATCAGGTTCACGGCCACGGCCAGGCCGCTGATCACGAAGAACAGCGCCGCCTCGTGGTGCCTTTCCCGTCCCCCACGAGTCCGGAACGACCATTCGCGATTGAGAATGTAGGACACGATGGTCGCGACGATGATCGCGATCGCTTTCGCGGTGGTCGGCTTGTCTTCCAGCACGCTCAGTTTCAGCAGGTACCAGACACCGTTGTCGACGATGAAGGTCGTTCCGCCGACGATCCCGAATTTGAGCAGCTCCCGATGTTTGATCAACACCGAGCGCAGTGGCTCGGGCGTGTGCGACAACACGCTTTCCACAACGGTCACTTGCGCAGTGTACGTAGTCCGCGAAACGGGGGATCGTCAGGCGGCCGCGAGAGCCGGTTTCATCCCATTCATTTCGGCGGGTACGGGATCCACGGCAACCACCACCACGGCCGCCCGTGGTCCTTGGTCGTCGAGGTGGTCGTCGTGGTCGACGGGGTCGTCGGCGAAACCGTCGTCGTGCTGCTCGACGTCGTCGTGGTCGTCGATCCGCTCGTGGACGGGTCGGTCGTCGTCGCGGGCTTCGACGACGGCGTCACCGTCGTGCTGGTCGGGGCGAGCCCCGGCATCCCGCAGTGCGGCAACCAGCAGTCGAACGTGACGGTCCGCGAGGCGTGGGCGCGGCCCAGCGTCGCCGAGACGGTGACGGTCCGGGATTCCTTCTTCGGCCGGTCCAGCTCGAACCACAGCCGCAGGTGCTCACCGGGCTGGAGCGCGTTCAGGCTGGTGCAGGTGGTCGTCGGGCCGCTGTCGCACGCCGCCCGGAAGTTGCCCAGGATCAGCCGCGCGTCGGTGTCGATCGAGAGGGTGACGGGCTTGGTGTTCTCGCCCTTGTTGACCACGTCGACGGACAGCCACGCGGACCGGCCCCACGCGGGCTGGCCGCTCCACAGGGCCGTCGCTTCCAGGGCCAGGTCGTCCGGCAGCTCGGCGACCGCCACCGGCACGTTCACCGACAGGCGGATGTTCGCGCCCGCGTTCACCGTCCCGGTCACCTGGCCCGAGGACGCCGTCCGGTCCGCCTTCAGCAGGAACGTCAGCACCGCGGTCTCACCGGGCTGCAGCCCGCGCGGCGTGGTGCAGGTGACCGTGCCCTCGCCCGGCGGGCAGTTCACCAGCAACGGCCCGGCAGCGGCCTGCGCGGCGTAACCACCGGCGCCGCCACCACCGCCACCGGCAGGCACGACGCTGATGCCGGGCGGCAGGTTCAGCGTCGCCGCGACCGGTTCGGACACCGAGGCGCCGCTGTTGCGCACCGTGATCGGCAGGGCGACCGCGTCCCCGCCCGGTTCCAGTTCGAGTGCCGAAGCCGGGCCTTCCGCGGTGATGTTCGCGGGCCCGGCGGGCGGCGGTGGCGGCGGCGCCGGGGTCGGCGCGGGCGCGGGGGCCGGGGGCACGACCGGCGCGGGTGCCGGTTCGACGGCCGGCGCGGGCGGCGCGGCGGGCGGAGCAGCGGGGGGCGCCGGTGGCTGGGCCGGCGCGACGGCGGGCGGTGGCGCCGGAGCCGACGCGGCCGCCGGGATTTCCTGCGTGCCGCCACCCGCGGCCAGCGCGGCGGCGACCGCGGCGGCCACCGCCGTCCCGGCGACGCCGACGCCGACGAACTGCCGCGGCCCGGCGGCGGCGAGCGAAGCCGCCCCACCGGCAGACCCGGCCGCGGCGCCCGCGGTCGCCACGGTCGCGGCCGTCGCCTTGCCCGCGGTCGCGAGGTAGCCCAGCGCCGCCCCGCCGAGCACGATCGGCGCGATGATCGCCCGCAGCGCGCCGTTGACCTCGGCCAGTTCGGCGGCCAGCGCGCGGCAGTCGTCGCACTCGTCCAGGTGCGCCTCGACCTGGGCGCGTTCCCGTTTCGACAGGCCGTCGCGGGTCCACGCGCCCAGCCGCTCGGCGCAGGCGCGGCACTTCTCGGCGGACGTCTCGGCGAGGTGGACCTGCAGGTAGGCCTGCCGCAGGCCCTCGCGGGCGCGGTAGGCGAGCGCGGACACCCCGTTCGGCGTCAGGCCCAGCAGCGGCGCGACCTCCGCCGGGCTCTGCTGCTCGATCTCGGTGTGCCACAGCACCGCCTGCCAGCGCTCGGGCAGGGACGCGAAGGCCTTGGCCGCCATCGTCCGCTCCAGGCCGGCGACGGCGGTGTCGGAGAACTGGACGGTCAGCGCCTCCGCGCCGACCGTCGTCATGTCCTCGTTGAGGTCGACGCGCTTGTCCTTGCGGGTCTTGTCGTAGGCGGTGTGCCGCAGCGCGGTGAGCAGGTAGGCGCGGAAGGCGCTGTCCGGGCCCTTGCCGCCGCGCAGCGTGTCGAGGACCTTCGCGAACGCGTCGGACACCAGGTCGTCGGCCTCGGCGTTGGACCGCGCGAGCTGACGCGCCAGGTTGTAGGCCGCGCCCACGTGCCGTTCGTAGAGCGTGCCGTAGGCGGCCAGGGTGCCGGTGCGGACGTCGGTGATCAACTCCGCGTCGCTCTTGCCCTCGAAATCGGCCGGAAGGGTGGACACCGCTCTCCTTATCCCCAGTGTTGCGCGATCAGTGTGACTGACCGGCCCGGCCTCGTCACGCAACACCTCGCCCTATTGACCCGCACGGTGTAATTCCGTCACGACCCGCCGCGTGGATCGTCACTTCACCGGAACAGCGGTCGCGGGACGAGAGGACGGTTGCCAGTGGACGTGCCGGCCATGGGTTTGCGGCTCGAACCGGAGCCCGGCGGCGACGGCCGATCCCTGGCTGAGCTGCGGGCGCGCTGGCGGTCCGCGAGCCTGGCCGCGGGTTGGCGTTTCCCCAGCGACTGGGCGTTGCCGGAGGTCGACACGGTGTGCGCGGCGCTGCTGCGCAGGGGCGCGGCGGAAATCCCGATCGCGGGCCTGGCCAGGGCGCGGGCCGCGGCGGGTGCGGGGCTGGCCGAGACGCTCGCGGATCTGGCGGCGTTGCACGCCGTGATCACCCCGCCGGGGGATTCAGGTGGTCTGGTGAGCCCGGACGTGGACGCGCTGCCGTCCCGGCTACTGCGGGTGGCGGCGCTCGCGTGGGCCGAGGTCGCGATGGACAAGCTCGCCACCACCGAGGTCATCGACCCGCTCACCGGCCTGCCCACCGCGTCCTACCTGCGGACCCGGCTGCGCGAGTTGTACGGGCGGCCTGCCCATCAGGTGTCCGAGGACCACACGCTGCTGGTCGTCTCGGTCGACCTGTCCGGGGTGACCGGCTGGTCGCGGCTCACCGCGATGATCCTGATCGCCGAGGCGCTGCGGGTGGTGTTCGACGGCGGCGAGAGCATCGCGAAGCTCGGGCCGTCGACGGTCGCCGCGGCGGTCCCGCGCGACGGCCGGATCGCCGCGAAAGCCGTGATGCTGCGGCGCGAGCTGCACGAGCGCCTGTCGGTCGACGACCAGCTGGAATCGGTCAGCCCGCCGAAGATCAAGCTGGTCCGGCTGCCCGCGACGCACGATTCCGCGTGCGACCTGCTGCAGCGACTCGCACGAACCTGACCCTGTCGCCAACGATTGGCCGATTCGTGATTTCCTGAAAGGGTGACCCAGTCAGTGCCCGCCGCAGGCGGCGAACCGCTCAGCGAGCCGGCGCACCCGCGCCTGGCTCTGCGGACCTCGCTCGCCCGGTTGTCGGTGCGGCCGCGTTCGATCCTGCTGCTGTCGCTCGTCCCGCTGCTCGCGCTCGTCTTCGGTGTCGTCGGCTGGCTGCTCGACTGGCGGCTCGGCGTGGACAGCGCGGTGTACCGGGCGGGGGCGATCACGCTCCTGCACGGCGAACCGCTCTACGACGCGAACACCCTGCCGCCGGAGCCGTGGTGGGCGCTGCTGCCGTTCACCTACCCGCCGACGGCCGCGCTGCTGTTCGTGCCGCTGGCGATCCTGCCGGTCCAGATCGCCTGGGGTGTGCTGACCGCGATCTCGGTGCTGGCGATGGCGCTCGTGGTGCGGGTGGCGATCGGCTCGCTGCCGACCCCGCCCGCCGTCCGCCGCTGGTGGTCCTCGCCGGCCCGCGCGACGCTGCTGTTCTCGCTGGTCATGCTCGGTCTCGAGCCGGTCTGGCGGACGATCTTCCTCGGCCAGATCAACCTGATCCTGATGGCCGTCGTCGTGCTCGACGTCCTCGTGATCACCACCCGCAATTCCCGCTGGGGCGGGGTGCTGGTCGGCATCGCCTCGGCGGTGAAGCTGACGCCGCTGGTGTTCGTCGCGCACCTGTTCCTGACCGGCCGCCGCCGCGAGGCGTTCCGCGCGTTCGGCGTGTTCCTCGGCCTGCAGCTGCTGATGCTGGCGCTGATCCCGGGCGACACGATCCGCTACTGGACCAAGACGATCTCCGACACCGGACGCATCGGCCCGGTGCACTGGGCGGGCAACCAGTCGCTGAACGGCCTGATGAACCGGCTCACCGACCTCGCGCCGTGGGCCTCGAAGGCGGCGCTCGGCGTCGCGGCGCTGCTGGCGATCCCGGCCGTGTGGCTGATGCTGCGCTTCCACCGCCGCGGGCAGGCGCTGGCGGCCCTGCTCGTCACCGCGTTCTTCGGGCTGCTGGCCTCGCCGATTTCGTGGTCGCACCACTGGGTCTGGGCCGTGCCGCTGATCGTGCTGCTGGTGTCCCGGCTGCCGCAGGCCACGCTCGCGAACGCGTGGAAGCGCTGGGTCGCCACCGGGGCGGTGGTCGCGGTGTTCATCAGCTGCGTGCTGCTGGCGCTGCCCAACGGGCGCAACATCGAGCTGCACTGGAAGTTCTGGCAGACCGTGCTCGGCAACGCCTACATCCTCACGCCGCTGGTCCTGACGGTGGTGCTGGTGACGCGTTGGGCACTCCAGCGCCGGCGGGAGCGGGCGCGTGACGACGTTGCGGTCCCGGGCTGAGCCCGCACTCGTCGGCGTCCTCGTCCTGGGCGCGTTCGCGGCCGGGGTGGCCGTCTGGCTCGCGGGCTGGCACCTGGGCGCGGACAGCGCGGTCTACCGCGCCGGCGCGCTGACCTTCCTGCAGGGCGACGCGGTCTACACCCCGGAGCGGCTGACCGCGCTGCCGTCGTGGGTGTCGCTGCCGTTCACCTACCCGCCCGCGGCGGCGTTGCTGTTCGTCCCGCTCACCGCGCTGCCCAGCGGACTGACCTGGGGCGTGCTGGCCGCGACGTCGGTGCTGTCGCTCGCCGTGGTGGTCCGCGTGAGCGGGCGGTTCCGCGGCTGGGCGGTCGCCGGGCTGACGGTGGGGGCGCTGGCGCTGGAGCCGGTCTGGAAGACGATCTTCCTCGGCCAGATCAACCTGGTGTTGCTCGCGCTGGTCGTGGTCGACGTGCTGGTGCTGGCCGGCTCGCGCTGGTCCGGCGTGCTGATCGGCGTCGCGGCCGCGGTGAAGCTGACGCCGCTGATCTTCGTGGCGCACCTGTTCGTCACCGGCCGGTGGCGCGACGGCCTGCGTGCGCTGGCCACGTTCGCCGGGCTCCAGGCCGTGATGTTCGTGCTGATGCCCGGCGACGCCGCGCGGTACTGGGCCGAGGCCGCGTTCGACCCGCACCGCGTGGGCGGGGTGTCCTGGATCTTCAACCAGTCGCTCGGCGGGCTGGTCAACCGGCTGTCGCACGAGGCGTCCTGGTCGACGGCGGTCGCGCTGGGCGTCGGGGCGGTGCTGGCGGTGCCCGCGGTGTGGCTGGTCCGGCGGCTGCACCGGCGTGGCGAGACGCTGGCCGCGTTGCTGGTGACCGCCTTCTTCGGGCTGCTGGTCTCGCCGGTGTCGTGGTCGCACCACTGGGTGTGGGCGGTGCCGCTGATCGTGCTGCTCGCGTCGAAGGCGCGCTGGGTGTGGGCGGGCCTGGTGGCCGCGTTCTTCGCCAGCTGCGTGGTGATGCTGGTGCCCAACGGCGGCGACACCGAGTTCGGGTGGGGGCCGGAGCTGTTCGTGCCCGGCAACGCGTACGTGCTGGCCGCCGCGCTGGGAATCCTCGGGCTGGCGGCCCGTGAGCTGCGTCTCGCCGTAATCTAGAGCCGTTATGGACAAGCGCACAGGTCTCCCGGTCGTCGGGATGGTGGGCGGCGGCCAGCTCGCCCGGATGACACATCAGGCCGCGATTTCGCTGGGACAGTCGCTCCGGGTCCTCGCGATCGACGAGAACGACGCCGCCGGCCTGGTCGCCGGGCAGGTCCAGATCGGTCACCACACCGACCTCGACGCGCTGCGCGAGTTCGCCAAGACCGTCGACGTGGTCACCTTCGACCACGAGCACGTCCCGTGGGAGCACCTGTTCGCGCTGGTCAACGAGGGCTTCACGGTGCGGCCGGGGCCGGACGCGCTGGCGTTCGCGCAGAACAAGCTGGTGATGCGCGACCACCTGTCGGCCACCGGCTTCCCGTGCCCGCCGTACGCCGAGGTGTCCGAAGTGGAGGACCTCCTCAAGTTCGGCGCCGAGCACGGCTGGCCGGTCGTGCTGAAGGCGGCCACCGGCGGCTACGACGGCCGTGGCGTGTGGATGGTCGAGTCCGACGCCGAGGCGCGCACGCTGGTGCCCGAGCTGCTCGCCGCGGGCACCGAGCTGCTGGTCGAGCAGCGCGTCGCCATGAAGCGGGAGCTGTCCGCGCTGGTCGCCCGCTCGCCGTTCGGGCAGGGCGCGGCCTGGCCGGTCGTGGAGACGGTGCAGGAGAACGGCATCAACACCGAGGTGCTGGCGCCCGCGCCGGGCCTGACCTCGCGGCAGGTGCACGAGGCGCAGGAGCTGGCGCTGCGGCTGGCGAACGAGCTGAACGTGGTCGGCATCCTGGCGGTCGAGCTGTTCGAGACCGACGGCGGCCTGTTGATCAACGAGCTGGCGATGCGGCCGCACAACTCCGGTCACTGGACGATGGACGGCTCGGCCACCTCGCAGTTCGAGCAGCACGTGCGCGCGGTCCTGGACTACCCGCTGGGCGTGACCGACCTGATCGCGCCGACGGTGATGGCCAACGTCCTCGGCGCGCCGGAAACGCCGCGGATGGCGCCCGACGAGCGGCTGCACCACCTGTTCGCGCGCTTCCCGGACGCGCGCGTGCACCTCTACGGCAAGGGCGAGCGGCCCGGCCGCAAGCTCGGGCACGTCAACTTCGTTGGCGGCGACCTGGACAACCTGCGGACCCGCGCCAAGCTGGCCGCGCACTGGCTGTCGCACGCCGAATGGCCCGACGGCTACGACATCCACTGAGAGGAAGACGCGTGACCGACGTCGGCGTGATCATGGGCAGCGACTCCGACTGGCCCGTGCTCGAAGCGGCCGGGACGGCGCTGGACGAGTTCGGCGTGTCCTACGAGGTCGGCGTGTACTCCGCGCACCGGACCCCGCAGCGGA
The DNA here is from genome assembly GCF_040614195.1 of Amycolatopsis sp. NPDC006125. Classification (NCBI taxonomy): domain Bacteria; kingdom Bacillati; phylum Actinomycetota; class Actinomycetes; order Pseudonocardiales; family Pseudonocardiaceae; genus Amycolatopsis; species Amycolatopsis sp. NPDC006125. The sequence goes on along the minus strand of NZ_JBEXTZ010000044.1, from coordinate 686 downwards.
TGCTCGACTACGCGCGCAGCGCGGCGGACCGCGGCATCAAGGTGATCATCGCCGGCGCCGGGGGAGCCGCGCACCTGCCCGGCATGGTCGCCTCGGCGACGGTGCTGCCGGTGATCGGCGTGCCGGTCCCGCTGAAGTACCTGGACGGCATGGACTCGCTGCTGTCGATCGTGCAGATGCCGGCCGGGGTGCCGGTGGCGACGGTCTCGATCGGCGGCGCCCGCAACGCCGGGCTGCTGGCCGTGCGGATCCTGGCCGCGCAGGACCCGGCGCTGCGGGAGAAGATGGCGGCCTTCCAGGCCGACCTCGAACAGCTGGTCCTCGACAAGGACGCCAAGCTCCAGGAGAAGCTCCCCTCGCAGAAATGAAATTTGCGGGACGGTGCGGGTGGCGGAACCTCAGAAGCCCCCTCGCTGTGGGATCGCCTCCTCATGAACGCCGGTTCACCACGTCGGCGCTGTCCTCGCGAGGGGGCTCCTGAGAACCCGCGGCGGTGCCGGCTGCGTGGGTGGTGAAAGCGGTGCTGCCGTGGAGTAGTTGGTCCTAGATGAGTAATTCCGATCTTGGTTAGTGGTCGTAGGCGATCAGGGATCGGGTTGTGGGTTGGCCGGTGGCGCGGTTGTGCCAGATGGCGGCGGTGAGGGCGAGGAGTCGTTGTGCGATGCGGGCGGTGACGCCTTCGAAGG